>CAIYYO010000141.1 GCA_903930485.1 Methanobacteriota archaeon | reverse complement strand
TTTATTTGTCATGAAGAACAGATAAAATCGTTTGGTATCGTAGTCTTTCTCTTATCTCCTGACAGGTTGTTTTGCCATAATCCGCTTATGGGATTTATTTCTTAAAAAATTTTTGAGGTGAATGAAATGGCAAAAGCGCCCGCAGATATTACTAAATACAATATCTATGCGGATATCACGATTGATGGAGTAGTTGAAAAACCCGACGTAGTCGGGGCAATATTCGGCCAATCTGAGGGACTCCTTGGCGAAGGCTTGGAGTTGAGAGACCTGCAGAAGACTGGAAGGATAGGCAGGATAGAAGTAGACATAAAGACCAAGGTAGGCAAATCGGCCGGGACCGTTATCGTTCCATCCAGCCTGGACATGGTCGAGACGTCTATCATCGGAGCAGCTATCGAGACTGTCGACAGGGTTGGCCCGTGCAACGCAAAGATCGTTGTACGAGACATAGAGGACGCACGCTCGTCGAAGAGGAAGGCGGTCGTCAACAGGGCGAAAGAACTATTGAAGAAGCTGATGGATGAGGAGATCCCTGAAAGCATGGAATTAACTGAGGAAGTAAAGAAGTCCGTGCAGCTGTCTGAGATAGTCGCATACGAGGGACTGCCGGCAGGGCCTGCGATCAGTACCGCGGATTCCGTAATCATAGTCGAAGGACGTGCCGACGTTTTGAACCTGCTCAAGTGCGGGATAAAGAATGTCGTAGCAGTCGGCGGAACCAACATCCCGAAACAGGTCATAGACCTCAGCAAGGAGAAAACGACTATTGCTTTCGTGGACGGAGACCGCGGAGGAGACATCATTTTGAAGGAACTCTCACAGGTTTCGGACATAGACTTTGTCGCCCGGACGCCTAGAGGAAAGGAAGTCGAGGAACTGACCAAGAAAGAAGTCGTCATGGCCCTACGCAGAAAGGTCCCGTTGAGCCAGATCAAAGGATTCGGCGGCAAGGACGATGAAGAGGAAGGAGGCGGAGGCAATAATGGAAACGCCCCAAGGCCCCCGATGCAGATGCAACAGGGTCAGCAGAACCAGTACGGTTCAGGTCAACAGCAGCCCGTACAGCAGGGCCAGCAGATGCAGCAAGCCCCACAGCAGCCCAGCAACAACGGAAGGATGCTCTCTCTTTTGAGAGAGGTCAAAGGCAAGCTGACAGCGAAGCTGTACGACAAGAACCTTGAACAGATAACCGAGATAGAGATCAAAGACCTTGTGCCCAGCCTGAAGGACGTGCAGCCTTTCTGCGTCGTCTTCGACGGCATAGTGACGCAGCGTCTGATAGATGCGGCGGCCGAGAGCGGAGTATCCTGCATCGTCGGGATAAACAAGTCAGACGTCTCGAATCCGAGGTCTATCAAGATTCTGACCGAGCGCTGAATTAAAGCCTCGTATCTTCTGTTTTCTTTTTTTTAATTTCTTTTTCTTCTTAATTTATCTTTCCTCCTGTTGTATATATCTTTTGTATAATCTATTACAAAGATAGCAGAGTTCTGCGCCCTTTTTAGGGCGCAAATGAATGACTAGAACTGCTATCTTTGTAATAGCCAAAAGGCATGCCCCTACGGGGGCACATACCGTGCCCACCGGGCGCGATATTAGATTTTTTAGTGCTGAAAAAAAAATGTATCTCGACGGGATAAGCGACAGTAGAGACGTGGTAATACCCAAGGACCCGATCGAACGGATCGTCGGGCAGAAGAGAGCCGTCGAGAAGGTGAAGATAGCGATAAGGCAGAGACGGCATCTGCTGCTTGTCGGCCCTCCGGGAGTTGGTAAGAGCATGCTGGCCCAGGCTCTCGCTTTAAAGCTGGCGAGACCCAACCAGGAGATACGGGTGTTGAATAACGAAAGCGACCCGGAGCGGCCATTGCTTGAAGTGGTCAACCGCGAGGCGTTTGAAAAGGTCGACTCGTCTCAGACGCGTACTTCTGCGGGACTGATAGTCTCTCCCAGAGAGGTCCCGGCCTTTATCGCCGAACAATTGGGCTTCCGCTGCTCGGCATGCGGCGCGTTAAGCGGCGACCGGGAGATGGTATGTCCCAAATGCGGAACGAACAAATACTCCAACCGTTCCGTAAGCGAGTCGCCCTTCAGCGACATAATAACCGAGGTATTCGATCTCTCCCTCACGAGACCCGAGAGAGAAGTCCAGACCATAGACCGTAGCAAAGGCGACCGCGACAATATTGTCATCTATAGAAAGATCGCCGGCGGAAGGATCCAGATACTCGATCGTCCGGGCGCTGAGCCGCCTCCGCCGAAGAAGATGGAGAGGAAGATGAAGGTGATCGTTCCGATGAACAGGATACCGTTCGTCCAGGCAACGGGCGCGAATGAAACAGAGCTTTTGGGCGATGTCAGGCACGATCCCTTCGGAAGCCATCCCGAGATCGGGACGCCGGCGTATTTGCGGATTATCCCGGGCGCCATTCATGAAGCCCATGAAGGGGTTTTGTTCATTGACGAATTGTCGCAGATACTTGACTTCCAGCCCTTCATCCTCACTGCCATGCAGGAAAAGAAGTTTCCCATCGTGGGAAGGAATCCGCATTCTGCAGGCGCGTCGGTCAAAGTGTCGAATGTCCCCTGCGACTTCGTCTTCGTCGGGGCGTGCAACATAGGCGACGTCGAAAAGATACTTGGACCCCTCAGGAACAGAATCCTGGGCGGGGGCTACGAGGTGCTGCTTGACACGACCATGTCGGATAACGACGAGAACCGGCTGAAGATGGCTCAATTCATCTCCCAGGAGATAGAAACCGATAAAAGGATCCCTCCTGCAACGGCTGAAGCCATTGAGGAGATCGTTAAAGAGGCTAAACGGCGGGCGTTGACCGTAGACAACGCAAAAAACTGTTTATCTCTCAGGTTAAGGGACCTGGGCGGCCTGATACGCTACTCCGGCGACCTGGCGATCCTTGAAGAGTCCCCATATATCGAGAAACGGCACATCCAGAGGGGGGTTCTCGAAGCCCGGCCGGTCGAGCGCCAGATCGAGGAGACCTACGGAGCGGTCTGGAAAGGGGTTGGGAAGGAGTCTGGATTGGTTTCAGACCGGGACAAGGCAGAGGACGGGTATAGATAGTATCGTCCGGGAGGGGGGTCATTTCCTGTAATCCCTCGGTCTGGGCCGAAAAATTTCGGGCAATGAAATAAAAATAGTTAGGCACTACATAACATACGGAATTAGGCACTACAAACAACAGAACAAACAAATTAACATACAACATAAGTAATACAAACAACGGGGTTAGGCACTACACTACTTCTCGTTCTCAGAATCCTTCTCATCTATCCCTAGACAGTAAATCAATCCTTTTAGGTTGTTTTTCGTGATACTGCCATCCGCCACTTTTTTCAGGACCTCTTTAGCGTTGAAAGCAATCCCTAGGCCGGCGTTCTTCAGCATGATGCGATCGTTGGCCCCGTCTCCTACGGCTACGACTTCCTCTTTCGACAGGTTCTCTTTCTTCATTATCTCCTGGACTATCTTTGCTTTCTTTTCTGAATCGATGATTTCACCCGTCACTTCGCCCGTCAGTTTCCCGTTCTTGATCACGAGTTCGTTCGCGTATGCGTAGTCAAAACCGAGCTTGTCTTTCAGTTCGTCGGTGAAATAAGTGAATCCGCCGCTTATCAGAGCCAGCTTGAAACCCATAGCTTTAAGGGCTGTTAGAAGCTCTTCGGACCCGGGGGTCAGTTTCATGTGGTCTCTGATGTCTTCAAGGGCGGATACCGGGAGGCCTTCCAGCAGCGACACCCTCTTCCTGAGAGAGTCTTTGAAGTCCATCTTCCCTTCCATGCCTTTGGCAGTAATCTCAGCCACCTGTTTCCCGACACCCCCAGCCTTCGCCAGCTCGTCAATTATTTCGGCATCGACTATAGTGCTGTCCATGTCGAACACGACAAGGCGTTTCCTGTACTTCGAACCGCTCTCGGACTGGACTACTATGTCCATGCCAACACTTTCGCCGACATGCCGTAGACTGTCTCTCAGCTGCTGCAGGCCTGCTTTGTTATCCTTGGGCGATATCTTCATCTCCATGACAAGCAGTTCCCCGCGGGCGATCATCTTTATCCGTTCAATGTTTGCCCCCGCGCCGTAAACCGTTTTGGAGACCGCGGCGATGATGCCGGGTTTGTCCTTGCCTAGGAGAGTTATATTCTGCAAGCCGCTTTTGTTTTGAGGTGATTCTCCGTTGTATTCTGCGTAGGGGGTAACAGTTACGTTGACTTTCAGTTCCTTGGCCTGCTTGCTTAAGGCTTTTAAGAATTCGTCATATTTTTGATTCGATGTTTGAAGGTCTACCAGCATGAACATAGAGAATAAGCCTCGTATCACGCTTTGCTCTATGTCTACTATATTTCCATTAGCACAGGCTATGCTTTTAGTTAAGTCAGCGACCAAACCAGGTCTATCTCTTCCAAGAACTGTGACTACAGCGAGGTTGTCTTTCATCGACTAACCAGAGAACGGGACGTCCGTCCGATCCTTAAAGACGTTATTATCCTACGGTGAGCTTGCCGAATTTTCCTGTCGAAACCTGCAGCTCTCCCCGGTACTCCTTCACCCATCCGTTCTCTATCTTTATCTTGCTTCCCTTGCTTACCTGCTCTATCTGGTCGTTCCAGAGGGTAATCCGTACTTCCCCGCTCTTGTCTTTCGCTTTTACATTGGCGAGCCTGCCGGCTCCTTTAAAACTTGTGAATTCCTTGGCCTCGCCCACTTCGACAACTTCTACTTCCAATACGTCGACTGATTTGTTTGGTTTCAGATCTTTTATCTCCATTTTAAGTTAAGCAGTTTGCCTAAAATTATTACATATCAAGCCTTTAAAAATCAATCCAGGGATTTATTGATTACGTAGTCGGTGGTATGTAATGCCTAACTCATAGCAGCTGGCTACGTCCCTATCTGCAAAGGGTCGGCCATCTTTTTTAGGGTAGCCATCGCGGAGAGGATAGCAAGCAGGCTTGTTTTCGGGTTCTCCCGGCTGGGAACGTTCTCGGCCTTGATCGAAAACTCGCCGAATTCTCCTTTGACTACGATCTCGTGGACATTCCTTTCAACCGAGGGATCCGCAACTATCCGTAGGCGTGTCCTGTCCAGGCCGATCCCGGCAAGGCTTAACGTAGCGGCAACATTGACATTCTTAGGATATTTACGTATGCCCTCTCTTGCTGGCCCATCATACAAGACCGTTTCCTTATCTACATTGACATCTAACCCTTTCGGGTTCTTTCTTGTCGTCAAAGTCACGGAGTCTATCTGTCCGACGTTGGCGGATTTTAGCCCGTCTACCCCGGCAACCGCTCCGGAAGGAACGTATACCTTGAGGCCTTTCTCTCTTGCCTTTGCCAGCATCTTCGCTAGCAGTGCGTCGTTTGTGAATGCCCCAACGCTCATCACCATCATGCTCTTCCCGGAGTCGAGGATCTGGGGGCCGTAGGTAGCGACTGCTTCCTGGGACGCAGCTTCCAGGACAAGGTCTATCCCGGGGCCCTTCATCATCGCCTCAAACGTTTTGTAGGCCTTGACTTTGTTTCCAAGGCGTTTCGCAAGGGACTCCGACCTCTCCAAGTCTATGTCGAAGAGCCCTGCAAGCTCTACACCTGGCTGGCTTTTTACAAGGAATTCCGCAACAGCCGAACCTATATTCCCGCAGCCTAGTATGGCTATTTTCATTACTATCTCCTAAACAAAGATTCAGTTTTTATCAAGAAAAAGGCGAAAAAGATGAGAGCCGCGATAAACAAGACCTTAAAGAGGGATGTTTTCTTCATTTTATTTAGAGCGGGCATATCCACGGTATATCCTGCGCCAATGTCTGCGAGACATCTTTCAATTCCCGCCTTATGGCCCGCACCAACGACAGCGACTACGTTCTTCTCTGGATTCTGCTGCTGTATTCGTGCGAGATTAAAAGCCATATACTGGTCTCTCTCGTCGATCAAAGCTCCGTAAATGCCAGGAAGACGTTTACGGAATTCCTCGATAATTTTTTTGAGGTTTTCTCCCTCAAGGATACCCTCTATGTTATTGTTCAGCAAGCCCGCGATCACTTTGGTTTCGTCCCCTGCCTTTGAAGAGACCAGACCCCAAAACTCCCTGAACGGGACGGCGAGGAGGCGGTTCATCGTGACCTCAATATCCCGGTCTATCAAAACGACCACG
Organism: Methanobacteriota archaeon; assembly: GCA_903930485.1. Taxonomy (GTDB): domain Archaea; phylum Altiarchaeota; class Altiarchaeia; order IMC4; family QMZM01; genus CAIYYO01. Next base: position 4,460 of record CAIYYO010000141.1, on the reverse strand, counting down.
GCGCCGATCTCCCGGGCGGATAGAACGGCTGCGCACATGTCGGACCCCGGGCTTATGCCGTATTTCTCGCCCAAATCCTTCTGCAGTAAACCCAGCACGCCCTGGACGAATACCGGAAATGACCCCCCTCTCACCAGGCCGGCCAGGACATCCTTGAATGAAATGTCTTTTTTGTATTTCTCGGGCTGGAAGGAAACCTCTTCAAGAGCGCGGAATCTGCGGACGTCCAGTTCTACCGCAACAAAAGTTGGGCAGTTCTCGGATAATGCCTTCCTGACGTCGTCCACGCTCTTTTGCAGGATGTGTCCCGTTCCTATAACCTGTATGCTCATCTCAAAAAACAAACGCAGTAAATTGTTTTTATACTATTCAATACAATAATAAACTATATAATTAGATGGGAGGATACTAAAAATGGTTAAGCGGATCTCACAACTCTATGGATTAGACATCTACACAGAACGGGCAGAGTACGTAGGCAAAGTAGAAGACGTGGTCCTGGACCTTGAAAGCGGCGAAGTAATGCGCCTCAGCCTCAACTCATTCAACGCGAACACCCTCCCGGCCGACGAAGTCCGGAAGATAATCACGGAACAGAGCATAGGCTACAACGAAGTCGTAAATGTCGGGGACGTCATACTCTGCAAGAAGAATCCGAGGAAGGAAGGCCGCAAGCTTAAAAGAGCCTCGAAAGACTAAGCCGGAAATTCCGGGAGACCGGTATTAAACTCATTCTCGATTGTAAGAAACGAATACAATGGAAATATCCTCGATAGGGATAATCACCCATCCTGACGTAGGGAAAAAAACCATACAGGAGATAATCAAAAAACTCCGCAGGAAAAACGTAACGCTGTTCTACGACCCGCTGACCGCCGAAAAGATGGGCGAGAAGGCGACGAAGGTCTGGGACATGGATGCGGACCTGGCAATAATACTGGGCGGCGACGGAACGCTTCTCTGGTCCGTCGGCGAGCTTAAAGGAAACCCGCTAATCCTTGGCATAAACACCGGCCGCGTCGGGTACCTGACAGAGCTTGGCGTGCACAACCACATAGAGAATCTCGAAAAACTATTCACCGGCGAATATTTCATCGATAACCGGGCAAAGCTCCTGATAAACAAAGAATACGAAGTCCTGAACGAGCTCGTCATAATGCCCCAGCGCCCGGCAAGCCTGCTCGAATTCCGCGTCAGCCTGGGCGGCGAAAAAATAACCGAGTTCCGTGCAGACGGCATCCTTGTATCCACTCAGACCGGCTCCACCGGCCACGCCCTGTCCCTCGGAGGCCCCATAATCCACCCGGACTCCAAAGTCTACCTGATAATGCCGATGATCTCCTTCATGCAGGAGCAGCCGCCCCTCGTCGTCCCGGACGACGCGGTCACAGTGATAGAATTCATGGGCAAGAAAAAAGACGCATACCTCATACTCGACGGGAACGAGATCAAAAAGATAAGACACACCGGCAAGGTCACTGTAGAAAAGAGCAGGAACACGGTGCGCTTCATAAGGTTCTCGAAAAAGAAATGGAAACCAAAGATCACCGACAGCGGCTTCTTGAACTGATCAAGCGGGACGCGGTGTTCCGAGGAAAGTTCGTCCTGTCTTCCGGCAAGGAAAGCAGCTATTACATCGATCTGCGGCTTGTCACGTTAAGCTCCGAAGGCTCTTACCTGATCGCCGAGGTCTTGTTCGACCTGCTGAAGAACGAGGACTTCGACGCCATAGGCGGATTGACGATGGGCGCGGACCCGATATGCGCCGCGTACTCGGCGATCAGTTTTCTGAAAGGCAGGCCGGCGTCTGCTTTCATAGTCCGCAAGGAAGAGAAGAAGCACGGAAAGACCAAACTCATCGAGGGCCCGCTGAAGAAAGGCACTCGCGTAGTCATAGTCGACGACGTTGCGACCTCGGGGGGCTCGCTCGTCAAGGCCGCAGATGCCGTCAAAAGCGTAGGCTGCACGGTCGTCCGGGTTTTGTCCATACTCGACCGGGGGGAAGGCGCGGCCGAGGAGCTTTCGAAACGAGGCTATGAACTCGTATCAGTCTACGGCAAAAAAGACTTAGGCATCTAGCGACGGCTGAAACGTATATTAACTCTGTCGGCAATTATTTAATAAAGCAAATACGCCGGTCTGTTTTGGGACTTTTGAGAATGAGAAGCAAAGGATACATATACACCATAGTATCATTGATGCTAGCCTTGGTGCTGCTTTCAGTAGTCTCCCTCTACTACGAATCATACAGCCAGACGGTTGAGGTCGATTCCACGCGGATGAGGACCGACGAACTCCATTACTTCGTGGAATCCATAAAAAAAGACACAAGCCGGGTGATGGCGATATCCGGGAGACGGGGAGCCATATACCTTGTAGACTACGTAGCGAGAAATGGCAAGTTGAGCGATGCGGAAGCAAGCCTCAGGGAAGTAATTGAGAACGGCACCATAACCGTCGGAACAACCAATCCGATACCGGGTATGAGCAACAACACCCTTTCTTCATGGCTCAACCAGACGCGCGAGATGGGAGATGCTCGGGGATTCGACGTCAACATAACGCTTTCTTCATCGACTATATACCCGTATGACTCATGGCATTTCCTCGAGATATTGAACCTGTCTTTCAACATATCCGACCGGAAGGGGACGCAAAAAGACGCCATGAGCAGATACGAGCAATCAAACATAACCATCATTTCATTCGTCTCGTTAAACGGCGTCGAAGACCCGCTATATGCGCTGAACACGTCGAACAGACTGAAGAAGGTCTTATACAAAACCAATCAGTCAACCGTGGACGTCATGGCGACTGGAAGCTTCGGCGGAGGAACGGGCGGAGGCATGGTATTTGACGTGAGTAGCGATATAAACCAGAACGATGGCATAACAAATTATAACACGAGCAATCCTCGTCTCGTCAACTATACGATATTCGTGATAAATGTCAGCGACTACGACACCGGCTTAAACGACGCATCCAAGCTCATCCTCAACAACTCGGCCGGCGTTGTCAACTATCTCCCCCTCAACCTGAACCGGAGAGGCGTTTCCTACGTTGCCGGCATACCGTCCGTCAACCTAAGCCAGTTAGGATACATAGCCATCCGGAATGCGATAAACCACGAAGTAGTCAAGCTATCGATATACGACGACCTGCGAAACGAACTATACAGAAGCAGCAGCAACGGGTCGTCATTCTTCGATAGGCTCGAAGGCAGGACAAACGTTTCAAAAACGTATGTCGACCAGGCGGACCAGGCGCGGGCCCTGCTCAACGAGACGCTGGAGCCTACGATCGGCCTGGAAGGATTCGTGAACGTCTCGGAATTCATCAGGGCCGGTCTGTTCAATCTAAGCATTCTCACAAATTACACGAACCAATCCTCTGTAGACTATGTCTATTTCCAGAACACCTCCGGGAGATGGATATACGGCATGCCCTACTGGTTCAGGCTAGACGCCCGGCACATGAAAGACTACAACCTCACGGAGCAATACTACGACCCCAACCTGACCGAGACCTGGCACCTCGACGAAGGCTCGGGCATCTCCGCATATGATGCATCAGAGAACACGAACACCTTAACGTTATCGTTATCCGGGGCCTCCTGGGTAACCGGGAAGAAAAACGGGGCATTATACTTCGACGGGGGCGGCTACGCGACCGAAGACGGGTCAACGATGAAAACGATGAACCTGCCTTCCGGGAACAATATGACCGTGACTGCGTGGATCAAGCCCGCGCCGACGCAGTTGGATCCGACCTATAACGGTATCGTGTCCTGGGGTCCGAGGGCGTGCGGCTCCGATGCTGCAAAATCATTCCTCCTGTTCTTCCAGCCCAGCGGCCGTCCGGGGATTACTGCAGGTGTCGGTTGCGGCGATGATTACGCTCCCAATACCGGGCCGACTGCCGCGCCCAACCAGTGGGCTTTCATAGCCGCGGTCATGGACGGATCGCAGGTAACGCTTTATCTCAACAATACCCTGTGGGGCCCGCACACTCTTACGACCCAGCCCAACGTCAATTCTTCCTCGTTCTATTCCCTGAACATCGGCTGCACCGACACCCCCGGCAGGTACTTCAACGGCACCATAGACGACATAAAGGTCTGGAACCGTGCGCTCTCGCCGGACGAGATAATGGATGAATACAATAAACTGTTATGAAACAAAAACGTAGGAGCATGAAAGGCCAGGTAAGCCTGGAATTTTTGATCGTCACATCCTTAGTACTGCTCGTGCTCGTAGTCATGGGCATAGTCCTTTACCAGAAATACGTCGAATACGCCGACCTGCGCCTTTACGTGACCGGCAGGAACATCGCGAACACTCTTGCTGGGAACATAAACCAGATGAGCATGGTCGGAGACGGGTACTCCGAGTCTTTCTCGATACAGCCCCGTTATTCCGGGGACGAATACAACATAACCTTCAAGAAGAACGAGCCCACCG
>CAIYYO010000140.1 GCA_903930485.1 Methanobacteriota archaeon | reverse complement strand
TATATCAATTTTTAAATATGTAGTCACATATAATTACATGTACGTTGAAGTACGCAAAAGGGGCGCAAAAAAGCTCTACTATCTTGCCCATTCTTTTAGAATGGAGGGGCGAGTGAAGAAGATCCGGAAATATCTCGGCGCCGACCTTGAAGAGGAACGGTTATCTTTTCTTACGAAGAAGGCAGAGAAAGAGCTTCTTGAAAGATCCAAATCGTCCGAGATGATCGGCGATCCCCTGCATACGGTTCTTTCCGAGGACGAGAAGAGATCTATTGAGGACCTTATCCGAAGGAAAGGCAGGGGACTGGAGGTCTTGCATTTGTCTGAAGAAGACTGGATGCGCTTTACCGAGGATTTCGCCTACAACACCAACGCGATAGAAGGGTCGTCAGTTACCTCTACCGAAGTAAGAGGAATGTTGAAATCCGACCGGTGGCCGGTAGAGAGGTCGAGACAGGAGATATCAGAAACCTACGGAGTAGCTGAAGCAGTCAAATACATAAGGAAGACCAAAGAGCACCTGTCTATTCCGCTGATCAGGGAATTACATAAGATCGTCTTTTCCAATTCTCTGTCCTATGCGGGAAACTTCAGGGAAAAAGGCGTGGAAGTCGCCGTGGTCGACGGCTCAGGCAACGTAATGCATAGGGGAGCCCCCCAGAAAGACGTCGTCAGGCGCTTAAGAGAACTGGCTGTATGGTATAGCAGAAGTAAAGACGCTTACCACCCGATAGTTCTTGCCGGGGTCGTCCACAATCAGTTCGAGAACATCCACCCGTTCAGGGACGGGAACGGGCGCGTAGGACGGCTCCTACTGAATAACATCCTGCTAAGGCACGGTCTGCCCCCGGTGAATATCGAAATCAAGAACAGATCAGAGTACTACGGGACGCTCCAGGCATACGAAAAAGAAGGAAACATAAGGTCCACGATAGAACTGATACTGAAAGAATACCGGAATCTGCGGCATGTGACTACAAAAAAATGAAATGTGGTCACACATCCGATACGCGGAATGCTAAAAAGCAACTCTCATAACTCAGCTTGCAAAGATAAAGAAGGAGATCAACAAGGATTATCCTGTCGAGAAGATGATACTCTTCGGAAGCTCTGCAAACGGGAAAACGCATAAAGACAGCGACGTAGACTTGATTATAGTCAGCCCGAAATTCAAAGGATTAAACTACATGCAGCGCGGAACAAGAATGTACGACTACCGGAGCCTTATGGACTAGGCGGTGGATTTCATATGTTACACTCCCGAAGAATACAAAAAACGCAGCAAAGGCGTGACGATGGTTGGAAAGGCGAAGACCGAGGGGATAACGATATAAGTCAATCAATCCCCGTTGTAAACACTCTCCCTGCGGCCTAATTTGATGACCAGCACGATCAGCTTCTCCCTCTCGACGTCCATGAACACCCGGTAAACGCCCACGCGCAGCCTGTAACCTGGATTGCCGACCAGCTTCCTGACGAATCTTTCGGGACGGATCCTTATCCTTTGACTGGCATTTATTTTCTTTTAAACAAACCATATTTCAAAAAGAGTACGGTTGCAATAAACAATGTGCCAAATAGCTCCCAGCCATATTGTCCGTATTCGGGGTACATTTTCGTTACCTCGTTGGTAAAGAGGTATATTACGAACACCCCTGTAATAATCTCAAACGCATCAACGATAGCATCAATTGCATTCATTTTAATCCCACTCCAAAACTGTGGTCCGTAGCCTGGATTTTTTCTTTTGGGGTCAAAAGCACTTTTCTTTTTTCGAAAAAAAGAAAAGAGCTTTGGGGACGGAGGGATTTGAACCCTCATCGGCGAGTATCTTCCGGCCCCCTTAGGGGGACGTACCCGTCTAATCATCATCTGCAACCTTTCAGTCGCATCAGCGCTCCAGGTAATTTTTTGTCTGGAGCCCGCTAGGATACCAGGTTACCCCACATCCCCGTTTGTAATGGCCTGGTAATCTGATATTATAGGATTGAATCGAAAATAATAAAGGTTTTTTTCTGTTTAAAATGCAGTGTGAGACTTGCGGCAGGAACGTTAAGGAGGGCAAGCGCGTCAGGCTTGAGGGTACTCTTGTTTTCACGTGCAACGATTGCGCTGTTTACGGCAAGGTCGTAGAAGACGTTATCCCACGTGAGGAGGTCAAGAAGCCGGTCAGGCAGCTTCTTTCGCAGCCTTTGGTTAAATCCGCCGCGATGGATCTTCCGTTCCAGGTCCTTGCCGACGACTTTCCGATGAGGATTCACAAAGCCAGAGAGAAGAAGGGCTTAAAGCAGGAGGAGCTTGCGAAGCTCGTAAACGAGCCGGTATCGGTCATACACCGGCTTGAGTCCGGGAAGTGGTTTGAGCCCAGCGATTCATTGATCAAGAAGCTCGAGATCAAGTTAGGCGTCAGGCTTATGGAGAAGACCTCTCTGGAACCCGGCAGGCACGGTCTCGGCTCTGCCAAGGATCTGACGCTCGGCGACGTCGTCGTTGTGAGGAAGACGGAGAAATAAATGGATTATAATCTGCTGGTTTTCCTGGTTTTGTTCGTCGCCGGTACGGCGGTTCTTCTGCGCAGCAGGCAGGAAAGGTATTTCGTTGTCTTCATGGTCAGAACGAAGTATTTCATTCCCTTGATAGATTTCATCGCCCGGCTTGCTCCCGGCCTCTGGAAGTTCCTGGCCGATCTGTCTGTCGTCGTCTCTTTCGGCGGGCTTGGTGCGGCGTATCTTTCCAAGTATCGGGGGTTGAGCAGGAATCTAGACTATGTCTTGTTCTTGTTCGGGGCTTTTGTGGTGGTGTTCTGGTCTCAGGGCCTTTTGTCGGCTGTCCTATTGCTCATACTCCTCCTGATATGCATAAAGCTTCTGGCAGACATCCGTATGGCGCTTGCGGATTACATCTTCGCATCGTTCCTGATAACCCTGGTCTTCATCAAATTCGCGGCGATCGTCCTGGCCGTAATGGGGTCTAGCGTGCATGTCCCGCTCTACATTGATGCAGTCTACGGGGGCGTCGGCATACCTCCCCTGATTATCGGGCTCTTCGTCGAGTCCGCGGACAAGATACTTTTCGCGGGGTCGAATATGCCGGGGGTTTCACCTATCGTGCCGACGGTCAGGGACGGTCAGTGGGGTGTTACGACTCCGGGCTATGCCGACATATTCGTGCCTATTTCGATAGCGGTCATAGCCTTCGCAGTCCTCCTTGTCTGCCACGAATTCGCTCACGGCGTCCTTGCAAGGGTTCACGGGATAAAGCTTAAGTCCACAGGCCTCCTCACATTGGGGATAATACCTATCGGAGCATTCGTTGAACCGGACGACAAAGAGCTTGAGAAGAGGCCGAGCATCGAGAAGATGAGGGTATTTTCCGCGGGCTCCTTCGCGAATCTGATAGTCTGCGCCGTCGCCGCGCTTGGGATGGTCTCTGTATCATTGTTCCTAGTCTCGTCCGACGGCGCAAAGGTAGTTGCGATCCTTCCCAATTCATCAGCTTACGGCATACTATACAACGATACGGTGATCACGGCCATAAACGGGGATCCCGTGACCGGCGCATCTTCTTACGTTTCGGTGGTATCCAACCTGACCGTGGGCTCAATGGCCAATGTCACGACTACGAACGGGAGTTTTTTAGTTCCTATCATCTCTAATCCGGAAGTCAAGAAAGAGGCATCGCCCTACATCGGCCTCGAAGTGGCGAACGACCTGCGGCCGGCGAATGGCTTGAGCATCGGCATGCTGGATTTCCTCCTAAAGACTTTCTTCTGGACCCTTCTCTTCAACTTCAACGTCGCGCTCGTTAACGTCCTGCCTATTGCGCCTTTCGACGGATGGCGGATGCTGAAGGAGATCTTGTCGGTCTTCAACGTAAGCCAGGAGACCTCCAAGAGAATCGTATATGCGATAGTTTCGGTAAGCCTTCTCCTGATAATCGTCAACGCGCTGCCGCTGGTCACGATATTCTTCGATTACATGAGAAGCCTGTTATAAGTTAAAGCTTCTTTCCCATGTATACGCCAGTCCTCCTGTAGCCGTGTTTGCAGTAATATTCTCGCGCGCCGATGCCTGAAGTGATGAGTACCTTTTCCTTGCAGTATTCTTCGCCCGAGATCTTTTCAGCTTCGGCCAAAAGCTCGGCCCCGTAGCCGCGGTGCTGCCATTTCTCGCTTGCGCGTTCTCCTATCTCGACCATGGGGCCGTAGACGTGCAGTTCTCTTATGAGCGCGGTCTTTACGTCTATCTCGGGCCTGAAGGGTTCGGACGGCATCCGCAGCCTCAGGAAGCCGAGGAGTATGTCTTTTCTCACGTCTTCGAACGAAAGGAAGATCTCCTTGCCCCGGCTCGCGGTGTAAACCCTTTTTTTGAGCTTGACATTTTTCTCGTCCGGGGTTAGGCCTTTTTCCAGCATGTGTCCGACTTCCCTGCACCTGATGCACTTGCAACGGGTCTTTCTCCTCTCCAGCTCCCTGTCGACTAACTGCCCGAGATTCGAGGATTTGATCCCGGCTTCGACGAGGTTGGAAGGGATGTCCCGCATGATCCTCATGGTGCGCACCCACGGTGGCATGATCTGCTTCACCTTGACTATGAGGTCGACCGCTTCTTCGGTCGACAAGGGTACGTATTCTCCTTTTTTCCACATGTCGTAGTACTCTGTCCCCTTGATGACCAGGCACGGATAAATCTTCAGCATGTCCGGCTTGAAACGCTGGTCGTTGAATATTTTTTTGAAGCCGTCGAGGTCCAGGTCCGGATTTTTTCCAAGTATCCCGGGCATCATGTGATACGATACTTTAAGGCCTGAGTCCTTCATCTGCTGCGTCGCCTCGGCAACGTCTTCAACGGTATGGCCCCGGTCGACCCTTCCATAAACGAAGTCATACGGGCACTGCACACCTGTTTCAACGCGGGTCACGCCGAGCTCAAGCATCCAGTCGATCTGGCTCTTCTTCGCCCAGTCCGGGCGGGGCTCGAAAGTCAGGCCGACGCAACGGACTCCGGCATGTTCGTTCGCTTTCTGCACGTCTTCGCGGTACTGGAAAACCTTTTTCCCGTTCGCGTGTCTCTTCATGAAGCCTTCTTCACCCAGTTTCCTTATCAGTACGTAACTGTTTTCGAACTCGTTCATCGCCCTGAGGCACTCCTTAACGAACCAGTCCTGGTAATCGATGTCCTGCGCCGTAAGCGTGCCGCCCATCACTATCAATTCGACCTTGTCTATTGGATGGCCGATGTCCTTGAGTTGTGCAAGTCTGAACGAAACCTGTAGGAACGGATCGAACAAATAACGGATGGCTCTGCGCGTCGCCGGCTCCTTGCCGGTATAGCTCTGGGGAACGTCGAGGTCCGGGCCGCCTGGGCAGTATTTGCATTTCCCGTGAGGGCATGGAGACGGTCGGGTCATTGCAGAAACAACGGCTACGCCTGACATGGTTTTTGCAGGCTTCTTCTGCAGGAGCGGCAGGACTTTCTCCAATTCCGCAGGCTTTACGTACCTAAGGATCTCGGAACTACGAATATAACTATTCCCTCCAGATTCTATAGAGAGCTCCCTCTTGGCGAGGCCGATCTCATCCCGGGTCGTTATCTTGCCGGAGAGGATTTTTTCGATTATTTGCCGACAAAAATATTCCTTGTCCATGTTACGTAGGTAATTAGGGGACTACGGGCTTATGAGGCGCAAAAACTGTAGTTATATCAAATAAATCTGGGGTCCTTACTTTAACCAAACAGCAAATGGTGCCTTTAATTTTCCAACAGCAATAACCTTTCTGAATCTTGATATCATTCCTTTACTATCTTTTCTAATACAGCACACTGTAGAAGCTCCCTGCCTTATTTTAATTGGGTCCGAATCTTTCAGGTAATCAGAATATCGCCATAAGTCAATTTGATTTTCTCCATCAATAGTATTTAAAGATTCCAAAACCAGAGCAGTTGTTTTTCTATCAATCTTGCCCGTAACTTTAATTCCTTTAGGGATAGGTAACCAATTGTGGGAATTTAAAGAAAATTGAACTGCTATAGACCCTGTTTTTGTCGGTTGAGCACCACCGATTTGCGAAGCTTGAACGAAAATACAATACAATTCTTGATTATTAACTACAGCTTGTTGACCAATCTTTTGAATATCCCTCGTTTTGGCTTTGAATGATTTGACCAACCAAAAAGACTCGCCTGCATTCCTAATTTCTTCTTTTTTCCTAAGGAATATTGCCGTTTCAGACTCGCCTGCATGAAAGCCCAT
>CAIYYO010000139.1 GCA_903930485.1 Methanobacteriota archaeon | reverse complement strand
ACGTAAGGTCCCTCACATCCGAAACCCAGTGGATAGGGGGGCTATCAAGGGTCCCGCCATCCTGCCAGAACTCGCCCTTCTCGACCCCCTTCTCCAGATGGAAGGAATCCCCGACGCATGCTTCATCGCCAAGCACTGTGTCATCGGAGGCAACAAATTTTAAGTCTTCGGGAATCGACAAGTGTGTATCGAAAGCATCAAAATCACAGCCAGTGGAGACAGAACAAATGCTAAAGTAAGGCGTCTCATCAAATACTTTAGCTCTTGCAGACCATTCAGGTTCATTTGAGAGAACTAATTTATAATTGTTAAATGTCCCCTGTTGATTCAGACTGAAATACACTTCCTTAGACTCCAAAGCCGTTGAAGTCGGGGTAAAAACCGCCAAGGTCGTTAAAGCGGTCAAAACCAGTAACAAAATCTTTTTCATTTAGTGGTGAAACTTTTATTGTCCGATTAATCATGGCATAAAGCGCTATATAACCCTTCAATAATGAAAAACAATCAACTGGATATCAGTTCAAGCTCCGGCCTGCTTTTTACCGTATTAGACTTTATCTCCGAGTCCGTCCATTACTTGAATTTCCCGCACGAGGCTTTTCCTTCACGGCTCCAGACGTCTTCGTCGACACTTAATGGAAAGAGACTTAAAGGGAAAAGAAGATCATCGGTAGACGACTTCCAGGTACGGTCCATCCCTTCCGCCGGCATCAAAGGAGACGTCTCGTTTATCCCATTCATTCTCGACGGTACACGAATTCTGCCCCAGGCTCTCCCATAGGCCTTCTGCGCCACGGATCTGCAGTGACATGATTCCGTCGCTCGCCACTTTTTCCTTCAACGGGTTTGTAACATCAAATGAATACTGGCCTGCCGAAGAGATTTCTACTGACGAGGCAACCGTTCCGTCAAGGTCGTATAATGGTTTGCATTCTCCGCAGTACGGTTTCGTGCATATGTCTCCGCCTGGCAGGCATTTCACGGCCTCAGGAATCTTGCTAACGGAGTAGACGTTGACTGTTTGTTTTCCGCCGACGTCGGACGCCTTCAGGTAAAGTTTTGCCCCCAAGACGGTTCCGTTCTTGGGAATTTCGGATAGGTCGAACCGTAGGTTGAATCGCTCAGTCGCCGGGGCGAAGAATCCGTTCGCGGTCTTGTAGCATTTGTATCCGGCGTAGAGGCTTCCCTCGCTCGCAGAATGGCAGCTGTAGTAGCTGTTGTCGCATGCCCCGTGCACGCCCATAAGGTAGCTCTGCTCCTTAAGGACAGGTTGGAACGTCTTGGAGCCTATGAGAGATTTCGTGACAAGCCCTGTCTGGTCCCGGCCGCAGGATCTGTAGTCATAGGATACCTGGACCGAGAGGCCTTGACCCTGGACCGGAGTAACCGACAACAGGCATTCGGCCTGCTGGCCCGGAGACAGCGTCTCAGAGTCGCAGGATACTAATTTGCCTTCGGGATTGGAATAAGTATTCTTGATGGAAACGTTAACTTCGCCTGTATTCTTGACGAGGATGCGTAAAATATTTGATTTCCCTAACGAGATATTGCCTGCGTCCACGATTGAGATTTCGACATTCGGTTTCGCAGCCTCAACAACCCGAACCGTCTTCTTTATCCCTATCTCGCCGATTTTGAAGAAATCCTCGGACGAATTAAAAAAGATATTATGGGTCCCCCAGTCCTCGACCGTGGCATCCGGCCCTGCCTGAAGGACCATTGGAGCGGGGGTTTCCCTGCAAGACCCGGGTAATCCAGAAAGGTAATCTGGGTAATGTAATCCAGAAAGGTAATACATGCATCTAACCTTATAAGTATAATTGAGAACAAACTCTCCCATTTTATCTGCAACCAGGCTGTCTGGATAGTCGTTTGAAGTCTTCCTCATGTCGCATAACATCACACCCTGGAAATCAATACCCCATTCAATACCCGTTTTCAATTTCCAGATGTCTATAAAGCTGAGCGGAGCCTTAACTATTTCATCCACACGGCCATCCTCACAATTGTCTACAGTGAAACCATCCGAAATATCGGGATTATTACGATAGAATTCCAACACATCACCCAATTTCTTCTCCACATCATCGACCCAGTAGATCGGGGGACTATCCTCATGGCCTCCGTCAGACCAATATTCGCCCTTGTTAACCCCTTTCATCACCGAAAGCTTCTCGCCCGCGCAGACCTCGTCCCCTACAACGTTCCCGGAAGAATCCACCAACTTAAAATCCTCCGGAATAGTAATCTTCGCAACCATCCCAGGGATAGGATCGTATGAAGGTAGTCTATGTAAAACCTGAGCCTCAGGTGAATAGGGATTGTCAATAACATATCCATACCCATCAAAATGTAATGAATCTGAACTGTACTCACAAGGAGGAATAGGAGTCATATAATTACAATCCATGTCGTGACTTGGATCGGCGCACATTGTATAATATCCTCCGTAGCCTTTCATGCCGCATTCGGTCACAGCTATCCAAGGAGTCAAGCCTCTGGGATACCCTAACATGACATACATATAAGAGACCTGAAGCGCGAACCCTGTCTGCGAAAGCAATAAGACGGCAAAGACTGACAAAAAAACTCTGTTTTTCATCTGGAGCATTGTATGTTACTATACTCTATTAAAGATATTTAAAACGACTATTAAAGCGCAAAAAAGAAAAAATCATCTGTAGGCGATGTCTAAGTGAGGCCCGTCTCTTCCTCCCGCATCGAATGAGACGTCGCTCTTATCCCACTCGTTTTCAATCGTGCACGAACTCTGTCCCAGGCTCTCCCACAGGCCTTCGGTGCTGCGGACTTGCAGGGACACGATGCCGTCGCCCGTTATTTTTTCTTTCACAAGGTTTGTAACATCGAACGAGTACTGTCCTGTCGAGGATATTTCCGCCGATGATGCAACCGTTCCGTCGATGTCGTATAATGGCTTGCACTCTCCGCAATATGGTTTCGTGCAGATGTCGCCGCCTGGCAGGCACTTAACGACTTCTGGGATCTTGCCAACGGAGTAGACGTTAATCGTTTGTTTTCCGCCTATTTCTGAAGCCTTGAGAGATAATTTCGCTCCAAGTATTTCGGCATTCTTCGGAATATCCGAGAGGTCGAAACGCAGATTGATTCGCTCAGTCGCCGGGGCATAAAATCCGTTCGCCGTCTTGAAGCACTTGTATCCGGCGTAGAGGCTTCCCTCGCTCGCGGAATAACAACTATAGTAGCTGTTGTCGCACGCTCCATGCACGCCCATGAGATAAGACTGCTCCTTCAAGGACGGGCGGACGGTTTTGGAATCGATCAACGCCTTCGTGACGAGGCCGACCTGGCTCCTGCCGCAGGATTTGTAATCGTATGAGACCTGGACTGAAAGGCCCTGGCCTTGGATAGGCGTGAACGACAGCAAACACTCGGCCTGCTGACCGGGTGCCAAAATCTCTGAATCGCAGGATATCAGTTTGCTTGAGGGATTGGAATAGATGCTTTTGATGGATACGTTCACGTCGCCTGTGTTCTTGACGAGGACACGCATGGTATTCGACTCGCTGAATTTGATATTTTCTGCGCCGGGGATGGAGACTTCGATTTTGGGCTTAGCTGGGTCGATGACTTTAAGCCTTTTATTAACACTTATCTCTCCTACTTTGAAGAAATTCTCTGT
>CAIYYO010000138.1 GCA_903930485.1 Methanobacteriota archaeon | reverse complement strand
TACTGCGACCTTTGAGGTCGCAGATGCCGCTGATGCTCGGGCATCAGGCATGTGCCTGCAGGCACGTGAATGCCTAACATATGCCGGTTTGTAAGTGCCAGCAGGATGCCTCTAGGCACATACTCCGGCCTTTAGGCCGAAGTATTTGATTTCTGCCAGATTCGTGCCATTGCATATTTACCCTGGCGGGTAATAATAGTAAAAAGTTCACGAAGATGGGCTCTCTAAATGTTTTCCTCGCCTTTTTATCGGTCGCAGGCATGCTTTTTTCCATTCTATGCATCGACCCAGGGAAAGCATTCAACTTTGAAAAGACCAATAACAGCTATTACGAGATCGTATATGAAGAATCTCCATGCACGCAGGAATGCATCCTTGAATATATCCTTTTTTCAAACGGCCTTGTTTATATAAAAAATGAGACAAATGCCGGCGGTTCGATCATTACCTCCGCGACAATAGGGTCGATTGACGGCGCCGTTTCCGGGAAGCTTGTGACGGAAGCGGAAAAAGTGGTTGGGGATTCGCGTTCAGGAGGCGTTGACTGCGGGAATTGTTCTTTGTATCATGTTTTTTATGGCGGCGACAATAAAACCCGCGTCGTTACCGGCTTTAGCCAGAATGCGACTGCCGTGGTTCAGGAGCTGGATGGGGAAACGCGCGCGGCGGTGAAGGACCTTTCAGTGGGCGATAGCTTCTACATACACTTTGTCTTCAAGCGCTTGAACGAGAACATAGTGGATTATCATTTCTTTTCCGACGGTATCGTTCTCAGGGAGGAGTTCGGATTACGGAACGGGCAGCTTCTTTCCTCGGTGGTATATTCTCTGGACCCGAGAAGCGTGCAGCTTCTGAAGGACTCGGTAGCAGAAGATTTTTTCGCTTCAGCCGACGATGCCGGCCTAGGTTGCGTCAAGAAAGGGCTTGAGTGGGGTTACGTCGAGCTGCAGAAAGGAGCAGGATACAAGGTCGTTAATACGTGTGGAGGGGGAGATAGCGGCGCAGACAAAGTGTTCGACGTATTGTTTGAGAGGGCGGGGGGTAAATGAATGAAAAACATTTGGACAGCTATTGTGGCTTGCGCATTATTTTGCATGGCTCTCCAGGCATATCCCATAGTTTTTCTGCCGCCCGTAATTTACATGGTAACTTTTTCGCTGGTTGCGTACGTGACGAACCTGTTCATATTTCTGGCGGTTTGGCTTGCGGCTAAAGGAGTGACGGACCGGCTCTACCTGGGCAGGAGGATGCATGAACTTGTGAAGGCATTCTTTCAGCTGCTCGGCAATGCTTCCGTGCTGGTCTTTTCCGCGGTTCTGCCCGTGCTTTTGTTCAATCCATTGACGCCTACGGACGTTGCTTTTACCAGCATCTGCGCAGGCGTCCTGTGTCTTGCCATAAATTTCCTCTCGGGTTACAGGAAGTACCGGATAGTCCGGGGAGGCGAGAAAATAAGATCACTCACCTCTATGATCCTGCTTTCCGCCTTGATCGTCGCGGTGTCCTATCTTTCGACGTCCCTGGCTCTTTCGACCAAGGTATTGTACACCCAGGGAAGGGAACCTGCAGGGGACGTTTATCGGGACGCATCCGCTCCGCCGAGGCTGGCCGATATTGTCGAGAGAAAGGCCGAAGCAGCGGGGTATTTGTCGGCGGGAGTAGGCGTGTCGGACGCTCTATGGTTCTTCCCGGTAGGAGATGAGGTCTGCAGCATTTACTTTAACGACTCTCTGCTGGTCGCTGTTAAGCCAGGCATGAACTGTTACCATTATCTGGACGGCAAGCCGGAAAGGATGTACTGCCCGGTTGTTCTGAAGAGAGGCTCGCTCCCGTCATATGGCAACCCTGTGTCGGGCAGGATTTACGGGACAGGTTCGTGCAGTGAACGCTATATGGTGTCTATTGAGGCGACAGGGTTTGCCTTGAAGGCTGGGGAGTGAGAATGGATAATAGGATAGTTGCGAAGGAATTGCCTTTGGACGCGGGCACGCTGGATGCTATTGCGGGACTTGCCAGGGAATTCAGGGGCGAACCCATTGTCCTTGAAAAGAATGAGAATTCCGACCTCGCGGATTCCTATAAGCCGTCCACTCAGGAATTCTTCAGGGAGGTGTTCGGCCCGGACGGCCCCTTCTGGAGCGTCTATTCCGAGCTTGGGATAGCGGTTGCCCCGCAGGGGCTGGATTACGTTGCATACGTCGATGGACAGATGTATTTCGTGAAGAACGTTGAGAAAAAGTACTTAAACGGCGTAGGCCCTGAGAAGCGGTTCAAGATCGTAAGGGAACGATTGGTCGAGAACGCGGAGCTGTCTATTCCCAGCATCCTTCTTAGGCTTACCGCTCCGATCGACGCACTCAAACAGCATGCAAGGGTGATTGAGCTCGGATTCCTTGCCAACGAAGCCGTGAAGGAATATGAGGATTTTAGGAGTAAGACGCAACGGTACTGTGCTAAGTATTCAGGATCTGATCTGAAGGACCCTCTGGAGACCGCGAAGGACGCTCTGGAGAAAGCTGTGTCAGCGATAAAGTACTCGAATATCGCGATGCTATGCTATGCCTTCAAAATACGGCTCAGGGAAACTGAATCTATAGAGCGCTGCGAATCCGAAGAGCTTAGAGAGCTCCTGGAGCAGAAAGACCTTGGTTCGATTCGGGAAAGGTTCGGCTATTATTCGCTTACGCCTTACGACATTTCAAAGCCAAGGTTCAGGGAAGGGCTGGAAGGACTGGAGAGATACGGGGCCCCTGAGGCCCCGAAAGACTACGCTCTCAAGTGGCGCGAGAACGCGAAGCATCTATGTGCGAGATATCTCGACATCGAACGCATGGCCTACGAGGAGATCGGCCGATCCTCTCGGTTGGGTTCTCTTGTATACTATCTGAGCCTCAAGGAGCTGGAAGAGTTCATAGACGGCGGAGATGTAAGCCGGCAGGAGCTACGGGCAGCGGCTTCGAGGAGTAGGGGCCTCTACGCCTCGTATGAAAGAACCGATAGCCCGTCCAGGATCGTATACTACCGGGGCAAAACATACATCCATCCGGAGGGGAATAAATCGATAGACTGCGGACCCATCAAGGCCGTCAGCGTTTCGTCGAAGAAGAGCGTAAAAGGCCCTGCAGTCAACATAAACTCCCTTGAAGACTATGACAAATGCGGCAAGGGATCGATAATAATATCAAAGACGCTTGCGCCCAATCTCACAATCCTATACAGAAAAGCCGCGGCCGTCGTCGCGGAGAACGGGGGAAGCCTCGCGCACGCGGCGGTGATAGCAAGAGAGATGGACATACCGTGCCTGATACAGGCCGAGCTCCCGGGAGGGATAAAAGACGGGCAGATGATCGAGGTTGACGGAGATACCGGAGAGATACGGATCTTGGATAGACCTATGACTTAGAGAGTTCCATCGCCTCAAACACCATTCCCAGGTCCACGTCCGTGGTCACGCATCCGGATTTCAAAAGTAT
>CAIYYO010000137.1 GCA_903930485.1 Methanobacteriota archaeon | reverse complement strand
GCCATCGGAAGGAAGAGGATAATGGAGGAGAACAAGAAAGACATAGCAGACACGCTTGCCTTCGGGGACGTGGTCGAGAGGCACATAGACAAGGGCGACATCGTCATGTTCAACAGGCAGCCGTCACTGCACAGGCAATCCATGATGTGCCACTACGTGATAGTCCTCCCGCACAATACTTTCAGACTCAATACCGCCGTATGCGCTCCATACAACGCGGACTTCGACGGGGACGAGATGAACCTGCATGTCCCTCAATCCGAGGAAGCGAGGGCCGAGGCGGAGATACTGATGAAGGTCCAGGAGAACATCATCTCGCCAAGATTCGGGAAACCCATCATCGGCGGAAGACACGACCACGTCACAGGAAGCTACATGCTTACAAGAGACGACACCGTCTTCAGCAGGGAGGAAACGCTGCAGATAACCGCCGAACTGCTTAAGCTCCCGAAAGACAAGAAAAAGTTCACAGGAAAAGAGATATTCTCGCTCCTCCTGCCCGAGACATTCACCCTGGACTACAAAGGGAAGATGGGGCCGGTTTCGATAAAGAACGGCAAGCTCATTTCAGGACTGATAGACAGCGAAGGCATGGCAGGAGAACTCCTTAACGAGCTTTTCATGAGGTACGGATCCGACGTCGCGCGGGAATTCATAGACAAGTCCACGAGACTTTCCATCAGGGTATTCATGAAATTCGGCATGAGCGTAGGCATAGACGAGATAGACCTGCCGAAGAAAGCGCAGAACGAGATAAACGAGCTTCTCGCCAAAGCCGAGGCGAACGTTGACAAGCTCATCAAAACATACCAGAAAGGAGAACTGAGGCCGGTTCCCGGAAAATCGCCCGAGGAATCCCTCGAGGACTACATAATGATGGAGCTGGGCAAGTCCAGAAGCGACGCGGGACGAGTCGCGGAAAGATTCGCAGGCTTCAACTCGGCAGTCATAATGGCAAAAAGCGGCGCGAGAGGAAGCCTTCTAAACCTGACCCAGATGGCAGGATCGGTCGGACAGCAGGCCGTCAGGGGACAGAGGATTAAAAGGGGTTATCACTACAGGACCCTTTCACACTTCAAGAAAGGAGACGTCAGCGCAGAGGCTGCCGGATTCGTCAAATCCAATTTCAAGCAGGGGTTAAAGCCGACCGAGTACTTCTTCCACGCCATGGGAGGAAGGGAATCCCTCGTCGACACGGCCATCAGAACAGGACGAAGCGGTTACATGCAGAGAAGGCTTATCAACGCCTTGCAGGACCTTAAAGTCTATAAAGACGGTACCGTCAGGGGGGACGGAGGGATAATCGTACAATACCTGTACGGGGAAGACGGCATAGACCCGATGAAGAAAGGCTACCTCAAGGAAGAAGGCAAAGAAAACCAGGATAAGGCAAAAGTAGTAGCCGGAGAAGCCGTCGGAACGATCGCAGCCCAATCGATCGGCGAACCCGGTACCCAGATGACGTTAAGAACGTTCCACTACGCAGGCGTCGCAGAACTTTCGGTTCCTTTAGGCCTGCCGAGGCTTATCGAGATCATCGACTCTAAGAGGTCTCCAAAGAATGCAGTCATGACCGTTTTCCTTGACGCCAAGGCCCGGAAG
>CAIYYO010000136.1 GCA_903930485.1 Methanobacteriota archaeon | reverse complement strand
GTTGCTTCTTTTGTATGACAGCATTGCCTTGTTTGTTTTCAGGTCTTCGAGGGTGCCGGATTTTATGTCCGCTTCCAGTGTCACGCGGTTGACTGAGTCGGTGTGGACCTTTGGAAAGATCCACGTTACCGTATTGTTGGACGGGTCGTATGTTCCGTTGTTGCTTGTAACGACGTTCTGCAGGGATACAGTCGATGGTATGTGATCTATCAGGGTGGCGTTGACGGTCGGGTCCAGGTCTCCGTAGTTGGTGCTGAGGTAGTTGAACACGAGGAGGAAGGGTATGAGGGTTATCAGCATCGGCTTGAATGACTGGCTCATCTGGGCCATCATGTGCTTGCTCATCTCTTCCTGGCTTTTCATCATCGCCTTTTCGTCGCCTTTTTTCTGGGCTTCCTGCAGCTTTTTCTGGTGCTCCTTCATCTGCTGCCTGGAGTACTTCAGTTTTTCTGTGTCGATGGTCGCTTTCCTTACCAGGGCGCTGACCAGCGATACGAGGATGGAGACTAGGGCTATTGCCTGACCGTTGTCCGTGATCAGCCATAGGCCGGGCGTCGCGTAATCCATGTTATAAATATTATAGAAATAGGATTGATAAGTCCTGGGGGGTTTTTTTTATCTGAGGATCTCGGACATCCTCTTTGCCGCTTCCTCGAGCCTGCCTTGGGGGTTCTGTATTATGTTCACGGTGCAGCCGGAGTAGACGGAATAGGCCATCGCTATGGACCTGTTGAGTTCCTGGTGCATCCTGATCTCGTCGGTCATTTCCCCGTCGCGTTGTCTGGTCTTGTCGAACTGCCTGCGCAAGGCTATCTCTTCGGGCTTTGCTTCCACGAGTATGAAGACGTTGGGCTTTAATTCCGCGAGCACCCATTCCGGCAGGCCCGGCAGGTATCCGCGAGGAGTGCTTATTGTGCAGTGCGTGTCTACGAGAACGTTCTTGGCTGCGGACATCACAGAGATCTTCTTTGCCGCGTGTTTTTGTATCTCCTTCTGCTTCTCGGGTATGAGCTTTCTCATCTCGTCTCTGTCTTTGACGAGGTTCCTGGATTTCGCGAGCTCGAACATTATGTCTCCGTAGGTTATCATCTCGTATTCGACGTTCTGGCCTTTTAGGATTTCGAGGGCTCTTCTCGCGGTCGTTGTTTTCCCTGTTCCCGGTATACCTGTAAGAACGGCTAGCATTTTTTGTGAATAGATAATGTATTGACGATTAATAAAACGCCTGTTTCGTTTACGGCCGTCCTGCTTTTTTTAAAGGGATGCCTATAATTATCACAAACAAAGTTCAAGTGGTGACATCATGGGTAAACCGGAACCCCTGAAGGGGAAGGGAACGGCAATGTATGAAAGCTCTGCCGACGATATCGTTATGCATTTCAGCCAGGAAGACGTCAGAAACGCAGTCGAATGGCTCAAAGAATCGATCGACTCCGACGTGTTCCTGAAGTCCGGGATGATGTCCGAGTCCGAGCGGCTTCTTTTCGAGAAGATCGATGCGGCCTTCGCCGATGCCTTGGCAGTGAAAGCGAAGAAGCATGCGGAGAAGAACTGAGTCGTTCTTATACTTCTATCGGGACGATCCTGAACGTCATCCCCTGTTCATGGAATCTTTTTTCCAGGGCCTGCAGGGTATAGTTGTGGAGCCATTTCGTGATCGGCCTGGATCTGGGGAATATGAGCTGGCCTCCGAAGAATTCGGTGTTCGGGAATCTTTTGATTATGTCCGGGGCCATCTTTGTTATCTCTTCTACGACGTCGATGCCCATCGCGGTCATGCTTTCCGCGTGATATCCGTACGATTTCATCAGGTTGACGTAGTGGTTGAGCTCGTTTTTGACTTTTGCCTGTAGGTCGCGCACTTCGTCGGCTCCC
>CAIYYO010000135.1 GCA_903930485.1 Methanobacteriota archaeon | reverse complement strand
CCCTAACCCTCCGAAAGAAGATGCCATATGGCTGGAACCCGTAACGGATGCAGAATACGACAAGCTGCATAGAGAAGGATCTAAATGAAAGTTTTATTAGTGAACGGAAGCCCGCACGCGAATGGCTGCACCTGTACGGCATTAGAAGAAGTGGCTAAGACCCTGAATACAGGAGGAATAGAAACGCAGATCTTCCATATTGGAACGAAGCCCCTGGCCGGCTGCACCGCCTGCAGGACCTGCGCGAAGACCGGGAGATGCGTTTTTTCTGACTGTGTAAACGACTTTCTCGACCTCGCCAAAGACGCAGATGGTTTTATTTTCGGTTCCCCGGTGCATTATGCGGCCGCAGGCGGCGCGATAACGTCTTTCATGGACCGCGTTTTTTATACGGATCTCCTGTCAGGAAAGCGGTCGTTTTATCTGAAGCCTGCCGCAGCCGTCGTTTCCGCCAGACGGGCCGGAACAACCGCCGCATTGGACCAGCTCAACAAGTTTTTCACGATCTCGGAGATGCCCATTATCTCTTCCCGTTATTGGAACATGGTTCACGGAGCAAAACCGGAAGACGTGAAAAAGGATCTGGAGGGACTGCAGACCATGCGCGTTCTTGCGAGAAACATGGCCTGGTTCCTGAAGTGCAAGGAGGCAGGCCTGAAGGCCGGCGTACCGCTCCCGGCGAAGGAGGAACGGATCTATACCAATTTTATCCGGGAGTGATGTTCAATGAATAAAAAAATCCTCGTGGCGTATTTTTCACGCAAGGGCAATAACTACGTTGGCGGAACGATCGTGGACTTGCCCGTCGGCAACACCGAAGTTGTGGCAAAGATGATCCAAGAAATGACGGGAGGCGAGCTTTTCCGCATCGATACAATAATTCCTTATCCCGCAGATTATACAGAAACAACCGAGGTCGCGCAAAAAGAGCTGCGCGAAAATGCCAGGCCCACTCTTTCCAGCCACGTTGAAAATATGGATATGTACGAGGTGATTTACATCGGCTACCCCAACTGGTGGGGCACGATACCCATGCCGGTTGCAACATTTTTATCTGAATACGATCTTTCCGGAAAAACCATCGTACCGTTTTGCACGCACGAGGGAAGCCGTTTGGGACGAAGCGTTACGGATATCGCCAAAATTTGCCCCCAGTCGACCATTCTTGAGGGTCTTGCAGTCCGGGGTGGAGTCGTGAATAATGCGCAAAATGAGGTATCTAAGTGGCTGCGTGAACTTGAATTCTGAAGAGCACGGGCGAAAAGAAGGAGAAAAACGATAAAGCCTCGCCGAAAAAGAAAACATTTGGGGGAAAGATAGTCGGCCTGTTCCTGAAAGACGAGGAAGAAATGAAGAAGAAATAAGGCAGGAAATGAAATAAATTCTAATAGAGCCTATTGTATAATAGGTGTTTTTTCATGGTTAAAACAGCGTCGTCTTCGGATCTTAAAAGAATCGCGAAGCTCGTCGTTCCCATACTCAAGAGTAATGATGTCGCCAAAGCCGGGTTTTTCGGCTCATTCGTAAGGGGCGAAGCCACGAGCAAGAGCGATGTCGACATACTTATCGAGTTCCGTGGCAGGAAGAGTTTGTTCGACCTCTCTCACCTGGAGCTTGAGCTTGAGGACAAACTGGGACGAAAGGTTGACGTGGTCACTTACGACTCCCTGCATCATCTTCTGAGGGACAGAATTTTGAAGGAGGAGGTCCGGATCCTATGAAACGCGACGCTTCCGTGTTCTTGCAACACATCCTGGAAAGCATAGCCCGAATAGAAGAGTTCACTGAAGGGATGTCTAAAGAAGATTTCGTCGCATCAGTGAAGACGCAGGACGCGGTGATCAGACGCCTCGAAATTATCGGGGAGGCTTCAAAAAACCTTCCGAACAGTTTCCGCGAGAAACACCCCGAAATCGAGTGGGGCGACATGATCCGTACAAGAGATAAGCTGAGCCACGGCTACTTTGGAGTAGATTTAAAACTCGCATGGGATATTCTGAAAAATGATTTGCCCGCCCTGAAAGAAAAAATCGGCAAAATCCTTGGAGAGATGAGAAAAGACGAATGAAGAGACGATATTTTTCAGTCTTGTTTTCCCCCTTCCAGCTTCTTTATCTCGCTCACCAGCACGTGTATCGCCAGCGCCGGATCCGTCACGAGGCCAAGGGCCTGCGTCGTCCCCCTGTCCTGCAGCCGAGTCACGACGTAGGGGTTGATGTCGATCGCAACCGTTTTGACCTTCGACGGCAGCATGTTGCCGACCGCGATTCCATGGAGCATTGATGCGCATATTATGCACATGTCGGCTTTTTGGACGTGTTTTCTCATCTCGTCCTGGGCGACCATGACGTCGGTTATCGTGTCCGGGAGTGGTCCGTCGTCTCTGAGCGAGCCACCTATAACAAATGGGACGTTATTTTTCACACATTCGTAGAGCACCCCGCTTTTCAGTACGCCCTTGTCGATCGCTTTTCTGACGCCGCCTGCTTTGCGTATCTCGTTGATCGCGATGAGGTGGCTTTTGTACCCTCTTTTCAGGACTTTGCCGGTTTTTTCGTCCATGCCCAGGGTCGTTCCGAATAATTGTTTCTCGATGTCCATCACCGAGAATCCGTTGCCTGTGAACAGCGCCTGGACGTATCCCATCCTGATCAGTTCCGCAAATGCGCGGTCTGCGCCTGTATGCGCCATGGCGGTTCCCATGACGTAGATGATGAATCCTTTCTTGTCTTTTATCCTCTTCATCTCTTTCGCGAGGTCTTTGATGTAGTTGCTTATCGGCTTTTCAGGGGAGATCTCGCTTGACATGAATCCGAATATGTCCGTCGGCGTTCTCGAACGCTGCGGGGCTTCGACCTTGACGCCGTCGAATCCTACGACGACGTGGTCTCCCTTCCGGACGACTCCCTGCCGCCTGCAGAACGCATTCGCGTTCTCCGTGACTATGATGCAGTCCATCTCTATGTCTTTCACTTCCTTCCATTTCCCGCCCATGTAGACGAACGTCGGGTGATGCGTGGTCCCGTAGAAATTGTCAGGAAGCACTCCGTCGGCAGGTGCCGCCTCAGTCCTGACCTCCCTCCTCGGCAGTAGGGCGCCTAATTTTTCCAGCTCGTCGAACAATTCCGGGGAACCTGTGACCTGGATCTTGCAGTAGCTCGCGTCCGTCTTGGTCTTGCCTACGTCGAGCTGCAATATCTCGAAGTTGCCCTTCATGTCCATTATTGTGTCCAGGACCCTGGGAAGTATCAGGGAATCGATTATGTGCCCTTTTAATTCAATCTCGTCAGTGATTGTCATTTTCTGTTTTACTGGGTTTTATAGTTTTCGGATTACTATATTATAGTATTTTAGTTTCCGCGACATAAATTCGGAGAAAAATGGCAAAAACAGAGACAAGGTGTTCGCAATGAAGGCGATCGTCACGACCGGAGGGGTCTTAAGCGGCCTGGGCAAGGGAGTAACGACCGCATCGGTGGGCAGGCTGCTCAAGGATAAAGGCTACAACGTCGTGCCGTTGAAGATAGACGGCTACGTCAACGTGGACCCTGGGACGATGAACCCGTACGAGCACGGGGAAGTGTACGTTCTCGACGACGGCAGCGAGACCGACCTGGACCTCGGCCATTATGAGCGTTTCCTGAATATCAACCTTACCGGCGAGTCGAACATTACGACCGGCAGCATCTACAAAACGGTTATCGAGAAAGAGAGGCGTGGCGACTATCTCGGCAAGACCGTTCAGATAATTCCCCACATAACCGACGAGATAAAGAAGAGGATCAAGAAATTCAAGGACGTAGACATCGTGCTTATCGAGGTGGGCGGGACTGTCGGAGACATGGAGAACATGGTGTTCATCGAAGCCCTGCGGCAGCTTTCGAGGGAGGACGACAACAAATTCGTGTTCGTGCACCTTTCATACGTGCCGGTAATTCCTTCCGGCGAGCAGAAGACGAAGCCGACGCAGCACTCCGTCAAGGAACTGTTGTCTCTGGGGATACAGCCCAACATCGTCATCGGGCGATGCGAGAAAGAGCTCTCGGCGAAGACGAAAGAGAAGATAGCGCTATTCTGCGGTGTCAAGAAGGAGGAGGTATTGAGCGACCCTGACATCGAAGATATTTACGACCTGCCTCTCTTGTTCAAGAAGCAGGACCTGCCGGGCATACTGGTTCGAAAACTATGTCTTGAAGAGAAGCCGGTCTACGACCTGCACTGGGAAGACCTGGTGAAGAAGGCCAAGGACTGCAAGCACAAGGTGAACATAGGCATCGTAGGAAAGTATACCGGCCTCGAGGATGCCTACCTGTCGATAAAGGAATCTTTCAAGCATGCCGGGGCGTCGCGCGGCTGCAAGGTCGGCCTCTCATGGGTCGAATCCGAAGACGATATAGAGATTAGCCAGCTGGGGATGCTCGACGGCATACTCGTGCCCGGAGGATTCGGCTCTAGAGGTGTGGAAGGAAAGATCAAAGCGATAAAGTACGCCCGTGAATCAAGGATACCCTTCCTTGGGATATGCTTCGGGATGCAGCTCGCCGTCGTCGAATATGCGCGGAACGTATGCGGCCTCAAGAATGCGAACACGACTGAGGCGGACCCGGACACGCAGTATCCTGTCATCGATCTCATCCCCGAGCAGAGGGGCATTTCCAAGAAGGGCGCTACAATGCGGTTAGGGGCTTATGAATGTGAACTTGCGGTTGGAAGCATGGCATACAAGCTGTATCAGGCCGACAAGATCTCCGAGAGGCATCGCCACCGCTGGGAGGTCAATCCCGAATACGTTCCGGTGCTTGAGAAGAAGGGT
>CAIYYO010000134.1 GCA_903930485.1 Methanobacteriota archaeon | reverse complement strand
TCTATCGGGTTTAGACAGTATTATTTTAACTCTTTGGATTAATCCTTAAATCGGAACACTGATATATATTGTCTCTGACCGGGTCTGTTTTGCAGCAAACCCTCACCCAATGTTCATAGCGGATGTCGGCCTGAACATAAACTGTCCCATATAGATCTTTAGTCACTCCGTCGTACAATCGCTCAAAGTCGTCCCTTGTGCGATTAATGGTCCAGTATTTATCGGTCCTTTTTTCACCGTCGAGCAGAGCATAGCAGGTTGCTTCTTTCGCATCGGACATTTGTATGAGAACCCCTATCAGATTCATATCGCCATTATTCTGATCCATGAGTATTAGGCTGCTACCTCCCGCGTATTTACCTCCAGAATAATTAAAAAATAGCAGTGATGCGATCAAAACAGCAACGATAGTTTTGCCGTAGGACAGACCTTTGATCTCTTTTGTTGCCTGGATCGTGCATATCATCGACCAGATGAAAGCCCCTGCCAGGCCCACGTAGCCGATGTCTTTTCCGATCAGCAGAAGGGCGCCCAGTAAGGCGAAAGGCGTAGCTGTTAAACACAGGGCAAACAGGTATGCCTCAAAGTTGGATTTTCCACCCATTAGATGCGCTATTAGGTGTAACACTATTGCGTAAGCGATGATCAAGAAAATATGAACAAAGCCTGCAAATAAAAAAAATGGGAACACATCCGATAGTAGTTCCGCGCTGGTTGAATCAGTAGGCCTGCAATTCATGATGTACTGATAGGGCCTACGCTCTGTAGTTATGATCGGCAGATGAGAAACTGTGATACTACCGAACTTGATATACTCCGCAGTCATCACTTTATTGCCTGCACCGGGACAGATAGGCAGAGAGTTATCAGCAGGGGTTAACCTGTGGAATAAGAAGTAAGAGCTAAGCAAAAGGATAGTGACATACACTATTAGAAGAGCCCAAAATATAGAACTCTTGCCTTCTTTAATTTCATCATAGGCAGTTTTATCCAAAAACAATACACGTTTTATCAAGTTAAAAATCGTGTTCATTTTTAAAGGTATTATTTATAGATATCCATATTGTAAATATCAATTTTAGACATAGTTATCACTTCGCAATCAGATTATCTAAGCATCGGACTTCGAAGGAAGAAAACTCATTTAGACCGGCGAATAAAATAAAAAAAGATAAATCACCCTCGCTCCCCGATCTGCTTCCTAATCTCCTGCCAGGTTTCCCTGTCCTTCTCTGTGTAAGACGCGCTCACCTGTTTAAGAGCTCTGTCGAAATGTGCCTTGGATACTTTCCTGGCCTTGGGCTTTTCCTTGTTCTTAGTATCCGATATCGCCTCCCTGATCGCATTCAGCCCGGCCTCCCTGCATACCGCCTCGATGTCTGCGCCGCTGTATCCGTCGGTCTTTTCCGCAAGCTCGCCCACCTTCATGTCCGGATCCAGTTTCATGTTACGAGTGTGCACGGCGAATATCTTCTTCCTCGTCTCCTTGTCAGGCACGTCGACGTATATTATCCTGTCCAGCCTTCCGGGCCTCATCAACGCTTCGTCGAGCAGGTCCGGCCTGTTGGTCGCGCCGATTATCATAACGTCCTTGAGTTCCGAGACCCCGTCGATCTCAGTCAACAGCTGCGCCACGACCTTTTCCGTGACGTCCGACCCGAATTCCTGGCCCCTCTTCGGCACAAGGGAATCAAGCTCGTCGAAGAATATTATCGCCGGCGCCACCTGACGGGCCCTCCGGAATATCTTTCTGATCCCTTTCTCGGACTCGCCAACGTATTTGTTCAATAGCTCCGGCCCCTTGATGGATATGAAGTTCATGCCGGACTCGTTCGCGACCGCTTTCGCTAGCAGCGTTTTCCCTGTGCCGGGAGGCCCGTAGAGCAGTACGCCTTTGGGAGGCTTCACGCCGGTCTCCTTGAATAGATCGGGATATTTTATGGACCATTCGATGCTTTCTCTAAGCTGCTGTTTCACGCTTTCGAGGCCGCCGACGTCATCCCATTTGACGTTCGGCACTTCGACAGAGACTTCACGCATCGCCGAAGGCTCCACACGAGTCATCGCTTCGGAAAAGTCTTCGGCCGACACCTTGATCTTGTCCAGTATGCCTTTGGAAAGCTTCATCCCCTTGGATTTCTTGATCTCAGGCATCACCTTCCTCAAAGCCTTCATAGCAGCCTCCTTGGTCAAAAACTCGATGTCTGCGCCCGTGTACCCGTACGTGACATCCGCCAGGGAGTCGAGCTTCACGTCCTCGACAAGAGGCATCCCGCGAGTATGTATCTCAAGGATCTCCTTCCTCGCATCCCTATCCGGGATGCCGATCTCTATCTCACGGTCGAAACGCCCGGGCCTCCGCAGCGCGGGATCGATGGAATCCGGCCGGTTCGTAGCAGCTATCACGACTACCTCGCCCCGGGACTCCAAGCCGTCCATCAACGTAAGGAGCTGGCTCACGATTCGCTTCTCGACCTCGCCTGTGACTTCCTCTCGGCTCGGAGCGATCGCGTCTATCTCGTCTATGAAGATTATCGACGGGGCGTGTTCCTGCGCGTCCTTGAATACCTGCCGCAAATTCTCCTCGCTCTGGCCGTAGTATTTGCTGATTATCTCTGGGCCGTTCAGCGATATGAAGTGGGCGTCAGTCTCGTTCGCGACCGCTTTTGCAAGAAGGGTTTTTCCCGTGCCCGGGGGCCCGTACAGCATCACTCCCTTCGGCGGGTTCACGCCCAGTCTCTTGAAAACTTCAGGATGCTTCATAGGCGTCTCTATCATCTCCCGGATGGTCTCTATCTCGCTCTTTAGGCCGCCTATGTCCTCGTACCGGAGACCTGGCGATACGTCGAACGCCTTCATCGGTTTCTTGGATATCACGACCTGGGTGTTCGGAGTAACCTGCACGACGCCCTTAGGCTTCGTTCCCGCGACCATGAGCGGGAGCGTTGTACCCATAACTTCAATCACGACCGAGTTCCCGGCGAGGAGAGGCAGGTTCATCATCCTCTCATGCATGTAAGTCACGAAGTCTTCCTCGTATTCGATAGCCTGCGGAGGTGCGAGTATTATCTCCTTCGCCTCGCTTATCTCCGTCTTGGATGCGCGGACTTCTTCGTCCAGGCCGATTCCCGCATTGTGCCGAAGTATTCCGTCAAGCCGTATCACATTCTTCCCGGCGTCGTCCGGCGGCCCGGGCCAAACCAGAGCCGCAGCCTTACGTTTTCCTTCAAGGAGCAGAACGTCCCCCGAAGCCAATCCCATCTCCCGGAAGACCGAGGGATCGATCCTTGCAAGACCCCGCCCGACCTCGTTTATGCGGGCCTCCCTGACTTTTAGCGTCGCTTCATCCATTTTCATCTCCGCCTGTATTTTATTCCTACGTCTTCATCGATGTCCCTTGCTATCTCTTCGATGTCTTCGAATATGCGGTCCACATCCCGGTGCATCTCGCTCACGGTCTGGAACAGGCTGGAGCATCGTATCTGGTATTCGTTGCCTTCTTTCGTAACGAGGCCAGAGCACATCATCCTCTTCAGGTGATTGAGAGCTGCAGCCCTTGTAACGCTCGCCTCCTTCGCGAGACTGGTGCTTGAAAGGCCTCCTCCGTTCGTTCGCGATTCCAGGAGCTTCTTGAATATGCTC
>CAIYYO010000133.1 GCA_903930485.1 Methanobacteriota archaeon | reverse complement strand
TTTTTTTAAAAAAAAACCAATATTTAACGATATACCTGTCTTTTTTATAGATATATTGTAATTTTCTTCCTGTTTTGATTTAAAAACAGTAGATAATTCATCAAAAATCCCTAAAGCAAACCAATAATTCCAAATAAAACTAATCAATTCAGTCGGTCCGGATCAACAGGCAATTTCAGCTGCATCATTATCTTTTTCGTCCGGGCTTTGTGGTTGGTCCTGGCCATGTCGCAGACGTGGTTGTATCTCTTCTTCAGGTCCAGGGCTATTCCGGCCAGAAGCTCCTGCCTCATGGCGACGTCGGTCGTGCCGTTGTTCAACAGCGCTTCCCGGCTTATTTCGATGCCGCATCGTTTCGTATCGAATAACAGCAGGCCTGCCCGTTCGTTCTCTGTTTCCACCTGTTTGTTGACCCCGACCAGCCAGACGTAGTCCGCCGCGGTCGCATAGTTCCGAAGCTGCGCCTTCAGCCTCCAAGAATCTTTGTCGCCATTCATCTTCACTTCAAAGACGTGCACCCCGGGGCGCAGCACGGTCTCGTAGGGCATGGGCGGCTGCACGCACAATATGTCGGCCCGGCTTCCTCCAATAGGGACCTCATAGAACAGAAGATTCGGGGTTATGTGGAAAGCAGCCTTAAGCTTCTTGGCTACGAGCAGGTGGAGGTCGTTCTCTCTGAGGTTGTATTCCATGGGCTCGCGCCCGGGCTTCTTCATGTGTCTTATTTTAGATTTGCATTAAATACGTCCCGAGAGAGCCTTGGAAAAATTTTAGGCCAGGCAATATGTCCTGTATAATGCATATATTTCTATAAATGCGATATAAGGACGTAATACGTATATATTAATGTGACCTTACTGTATTTTGCCTATGGCGCGAACATGAACCACAAGCATATGAAAGACGCGTGCACCGGAAGCCGTTTTCTAAAAAGAGTCTTTCTCGAGGATCACAAGATCATCTACGACGGATACTCGGATTACATGAGGAGGAGGGCCCGCGCCAACGTCATAAATTCAGAAGGCGACGTCGTCTGGGGAGGCCTCTATGAAATCGGCGAGGCAGACCTTGCGCCTTTGGATGTCTCGGAATTCGCACCCAATTCATTTGACCGGAAAAAAACAGTGGTCAAAGACGAGGACGGCAAGACGTACGACGTCATAGTCTACCGCCGCGAAAAAAGAGAGCGCTGCGCTCCTTCGACGGAATACCGCCAGACCATAATACAGGGCGCAAAAGACTGCAAACTGCCCGCGGAGTACATCATGGGGATAACGTACAAGGTCAGCGGATAAAAAAACAGCTACCGATACGATCGATACCATCGCTCATAGTCTTTGTGACTTGAGAAACAGTGCAGCACGAACAGCTTGCCCGCATCTATTTGATATATCAGCCGTGCCTGTTTTGTGACCTTTTCCACATGGCAGGGTATGCCGTATTTCATATGCTTCCTCGGAGGAATCTCCTGAATCTTTTCCATGTGGTTCAAGAAATCCTCATAGAGCTGCTTGGGCATCGCTTCCAGCTCTTTCTTTGCCTTGTCGGAGACGAGAAGCTCCATCATCTCTTTACGGATTTTCGCAGGTCCTTGAGGGAATACGTCCGAGTCTTGCCGCTTTTTATTTCCGCCAACTCCTCTTTGACTGCCTTGTGGACGAGCGTGTATTCCTCCTCCTCAAGGATCCTGTCATAGACAATCAGGGCCTGCCTGACGACCTCGGTCTGGCTTGCAGCGTAGCCCTTGTCTATCGTCTTCTTTATTATCGCCTCATATGGGGCTCCAAGATTCATGTTCATTTTATGCATCCTAATGTATAATAAATAAGCATTTATTGAATAAATAATAAGCATTGAAAATGTCAGAATAATCTGGCTTGGATTCCTCCCGCGGACTCGTCCTTGATCCTCTCCTCGCCGTACCCGAACGGCATCAGCAGATTTTCGAGGGCACGCACCAGCAGCTCGTAGTATTTGTCTGCGTCGTAGCCGGATCGTATCTGTTTCGGCGTGTAGCGATGCTCCGGCTTCTTTGCCCCGGCATCGGCTATCACGTATTCCACGGATTCGCCCGGCTCTCTCCGGATGCCGCATCTTTCGAGCTTCTCCATGACTACTTTCTGCACCGCGGCGCTCTTGTACTCGCGTCCCTCGCGCGTCACGCTCTTACGTATCACGAGATCGTCCCATGCCACGCCTTTATCCCTGAGGGCTTTTTTGTATTCCCGCAGTATGCGCAGGCACGCAGGGATGCTCTCAAGAAATTCCTTCCGGTTCCTGCTCTGCGACAGCACCCTTATAGCTTCCTCCTGGAATCTTTTCACGATCGCGGGCGCATCCCTCCTCCGCATTTCTATGCCGCGGACTTTTATTTCCCCGTTTCGGAATACGCCGTAGTACCTGTTAGGCACCGGTGCTATCGCATCCGTGACCGACGGGCTGAAGACGATCCACCGGTACACTCCTTCTATCTCCAGGGGTATGCCGTATTCGCGCCTGATGCGTTCGACAAGTTCCCGGACCTCGCCCTCGGTTATGCCTTTCTTCTTCACCCACAGGGAATCCACTATCCCGTGCAGTACTTCGAACCCCATCTGTTCCGCTATCTTGGTCGAGCCGATGAGTATGTGCCTCGCGTACGACGTGATGGACTCGTGGGCCTCTATTCGCCCAAAACGCGACCTCCTGTATCCGGTGTATCCGAAAGACGTCACAAGCACCCACTTCATGGCCGCAGCCATTGCTTTGTATTTTTCATCGCCCGTCTCCTTATACTTCTTCTTCAGCATTATGCGTTCCCTGACCAAGGGCGCTAACACCTCGGGCACGAGCCCGCGCCTCTTCTCGCATATATGATAGCCGGAATAAGGCACCTTGTTCTTCCCGGCGCAGCAGCCGCACAATATGGTCTCAGGGCTTATGTTGTAATTCACCATGATGTGGGGGTAAAGGCTTACGAAGTCGATCTCGGCGACGTCAGTATGGAATCCCACAACCGGCTCGTATAGAAAACCGCCTTTGTCGGCGTTGAAGAGCGTTCGCGCGGTCTTGAAGTCCTCCACCATGTTGACCTTGTAGGGAATGGGATAGCCCTTCCGATACGCGGTATAGATATAGAGGTTGGTTATGACGGCGCCGGGCGACAATCTTGCGACTTTCTGGACAGGCATGCACCCGGTCCTTGCCAGATGGAATATGCCTTCAAGCTCTCCCTCTGAATACATGAAGCCCGACTCGTCTATGTGATACCTCCCCCTGAGATAGTGCGCAGGCTCCCGCCTCACGATACGGCCGTAAGAGAAGAAGCTCCTACCTTCCCTTTTCGCGAACTCCTGGCTCTCGCGCGAGAAAGTGAACGCAATCCCATTGACCCTGAACCGGTGCAGCATGTACTCCATAGCATACTTGTCCCCGTCCTTCACCAGGACCACGTCAGGGTCTTTCTGCTCGAAGAGCTGCCTGAACCTCTGCAGGACGTTCGCCTCAGAGCCAACGATGACGTGCTCGTCCAAAACGATCTTCGACACACGGCAGCCGTAATCCTTCAGGGGATCGTACTCGGCCGAAACACGTATGCTTGAAGTCTTGAGGTCTATTTTCGTATCCCCGAGCCTCTTTATCGACGAGACCAGACCGTCAGCGACCTCGTATTCGACGGTGCACAGGGGCGCGAGGCCGTATTCGAACAGGAACATCTGCTCGGCGTCGATGTCCGCATTGTACAGGCGAAAATTATACTCGCCCAGTTTTTCCACGCCGCGAACGAAAGAACGGAGACGCTCTAGATCGTCGGTGTAAACCGCCACCGCCTCCTGCAGCTCATCGGAAAGAAGATCACGAACTATAACGGGGCTGCACGAGTACCCCCTAGACGCCAGCTCGCCAAGGGCTTTTTTGTTGTCCTCTGACTGCAAATATATCTTCGCAGTATAGCGGCTGAACAGCTTCACAGTCCCTTGACCGGTCTTGATCCATAACGCGATCAGCTTCCCCTGGGGGTGGCAGTCGAGGAGGACGCCTCTCATGGATTCTGATAGGCTACCGGGAAAGAAAAAGAGGGACAGAGCGGGGGAAAAATGGGAGGAAGAAGAGACAAAATCATTTATCGGCAACTTCGGCTCGCAGTGCTGGGAGACGAACCCATGAAACCTCGGATTATAAACCAATGAAAGTTATCTTTTTCGTTTTGTCGATTAATTCTCTTACTTCATGTGGCTTAGGATCCTCTTTGGGGTGAGTGCATTTATTTCTTATAGACGCCAAGTGT
>CAIYYO010000132.1 GCA_903930485.1 Methanobacteriota archaeon | reverse complement strand
TCTTTCGTGTATATGTATGGCTCGTCTTCGTCGTCAAGGTCCCGGTTCTTACCCATTATGTGCTGGGACTTCACGCCCGTCGCAATCGTTATGATCTCTATCCTGTCCTTCAGGCGCGGGTCGATCCTTGCACCCCACATGATGTTCGCGGATGGGTCGAATTCCTTGGTTATGAGCTCGCCAATCCTGTTGGCATCTCCCAAGGTCAGGTCTTCTCCGCCTGTTATGTGTATTAGGGCGCCTTTGGATCCCTTGTAGTCTATGTCCAGCAGCGGGTGGTCGAGGGTGTTCTTTACGCCCATCTCGACTTTCTCGGGTCCTTCTCCGTCTCCTACGGATATGACTGATACTTTCCCGCCTCCCAGTACGGCTTTTATGTCCGCGAAGTCGAGGTTTATCAGCGAAGGTGCCTTGATCGTCTCGGTTATACCTTTGACTGCTCTCGCAACTATCTCATCGGCTACGAGGAAGGCTTTGTCTATCGGAAGGTTGGGCACGTATCCTACCAGCTTGTTGTTGTCGATGACGATGACCGTGTCTGCAGACCTTCTTAAACGGTCTATTCCTTCACGCGCCTTCTCTATCCTCGACCTTTCGAGATTGAAGGGGAATGTCACGATGGCTACGACTATTGCGCCTGCGTCTCTTGCGACTTCTGCTATGACCGGTGCCGCGCCTGTTCCTGTTCCGCCGCCCATTCCTGCGCAGAGGAATAACAGGTGGGTTCCTTCGAGGTAGTTTCGTATCTCGTTAGAGCTTGCTTCGGCTGATTTCATCCCTATTTCCGGGAATCCGCCCGCTCCGAGGCCTCTTGTCAGCTTTGAACCGATGAGTATCTTGGTTATGCCCTGGTCTATCTTCCTCAAGTCCTGGGCATCGGTGTTGCATGCCGCAAGCTCTGCCCCGATTATGCCTATCCTGGACAATCGGTTTACGGTGTTTCCTCCGCCTCCGCCTGCGCCCATCACAACAATCCTTAGCTGGTTCGATTCGTCGAACCCGTCTGTCACGTCCTGCATCTCGTTGCCCTCCAATGCTTCATCGACAAATGCCTTCATTTTTTCACCTTTTTTATTTCATGTATTTAATGTAATGCTCTGCTTAAATACTTTACGTTTTTTTGTTATATATACTCCAATAATTACTTTAGTATTTAGTCAAAACTATTATATAAATCAAAAATAAATAAAAGACTTGTTAATTTGTTTTCTTTTTAATAGTATGTATGATTTATGCCTTAAAACGCGAAAAAGTTTAACTACATATGCGGCACGGATAACAAGCCCGGACGGGAAATGGGAATGAAACACGAATACTTCGACTCTTATAGTCAACACATATTTTAAGCCGGGAGGCGGATATATTCCTGGCCTAGACAACAATCAGACAACGTGTCAACATAATGAGAACATGGAGAGAGAAAAACCAAAAAACTCCAGAGAAAAGAGCCTTGAATACTCCATAAAGGACGGGACGGCGTTCTCTGTGATGACCGGCTTCGGGGAACAATACATGAGCCCGCTGGCTATCGAGCTCGGGGCATCGAACGCCGAGATAGGCCTCTTAGCGTCGGTCCCTCAATTCATAGCCTCATTACTTCAGTTATTCACCTCGAAAGCGGTGACCAGGTTTAGGAGCAGGCGTAATACTATAACGTTTTTCGTCTTCCTTCAGGCCCTGACGTGGATCCCTCTTGCCCTCATCCCGCTGCTGGATTCGTCCGACGACGTCGTCTTGCTGATAATAGCCGCAACGCTATATTACTCGTTCGGCCAGTTCGTCGCGCCTGTATGGAACAGCCTGATAGGCGACCTCGTGGATGAGAACGAACGCGGCCGGTTCTTCGGGATGAGGAACAAGATCACCGGCGCGACCGCTTTCTTTTCTCTTTTCGCCGCCGGGTTCCTCCTGAGCGTTTTGCCCAAGAACGAGCTCTTGCAGGGCTTCGCCATTATTTTCGCGGTCGCATTCGTCGCAAGGCTCGTATCCTGGTATTTCCTTGGAAAGACCGACGACCCGCCCGCGCGCCCGGGGAAGGCCGAGGAATTCTCTTTCACGGCTTACCTGAAGAGGCTGCGCAAGACGAATTACGGGAAGTTCGCATTATATTACGGATTCATGAATTTTTCCGTCAACGTCGCAGCGCCCTTCTTTGCAGTATACATGCTGCGGGACCTTCGCATGACGTACCTGGAGTATACCTGGATAACTGCTGCGGCCGCGCTTGCCAGCTTTCTAGCTATGACGTACTGGGGGAATCTCGCGGACAGGTTCGGCAACAGGCAGATCCTCTGGTTCTGCGGGATATCGCTTGCCGTCGTCCCCGTGCTGTGGCTTTTCTCAAGCGACATCGTATACTTGATTCTTGCGCAGGTCGTCTCGGGATTCGTATGGGCCGGCTTCAACCTGTCTTCGTCGAATTTCATCTACGACAACGTGAAGCCTGCGAACAGGACTAGAGTGTTCTCATACCACAACGTGCTCTCAGGGTCTTCGATATTTCTCGGCGCAATGACCGGCAGCCTTCTAGCCCTCTCGATAAACACCTCGTGGATCTTTTACTCCAATCTCCAGGTGCTCTTCCTCATCTCAGGGATCATGCGCGCCGCGACCTCGCTTTATTTCCTGCCCCTTATCAGGGAGATGCGCTACGTCGAGCCGATAAGCCAGAGGGACTTCTTCCTGAAATACAGCGGCACCGGCCCGGTCATCGGCATGACATTCAGGACGGTCACAGGCTTGCAGAATTCTCTGACGAGGATTAGGAAAAAGAGGCCTAAGAGATTTATTCGGGACTTACCAAAGGATTAAATACAATGAAAAACATTCCAGCGCTTTTGTCTTTATTGCTTGTATCGATCCTTTTCACGGCCGGCTGCGTGAACCAGCAGAATCCGACCAACGTGTCGTCGACCGGGCTTGGTTCCACATCCACGGAACCTCAGGAGACGACGACGTCAAGTACGAGCACCGCCCCCGAAACTACGGCTCCTCCCGCAACGACCACGACGATGCCGCAGGTCCTTTCAAGGACTATGCCAGCAAAACAGGACTGGGTGGTAGAGGACGGCGTAAGGCTTTCCGACGCGCAGTTCCCTTCCGTCATACGGCTTTCCGACGGCAGATACAGGATGTATGCGACCACTATTTCGATAAGCTCCTTCCTTTCGACCGATGGCCTCCTTTTCACTCAAGAGGGGACCAGCGTCCTGAACGAGGGCGGGGTATCCAAAGTCGTAAGCCTTGCCGGCGGCTCGTACAGGATGGTGTACAGCAAGGTCGAGCCCAAGCTTGTGGGGATGACTTCGTCAAAGGTAATCACCTTCAAATCCGCGACTTCGACTGATGGAAAGACTTTCGAGCCAGAGAACGTGATGAGGTTTGGGAGCAAGGGCTCGACACAATATTCAACCCTTTCCATGCCCGACATAATGGAGGTTGCGGGCGGCCTGCGGATGTTCTACACCGGAGACATGTTCGGCACGGATTACGGCAGACAGGGACTGATAAGGAGCGCCACCTCGCAGGACGGTGGAATGACCTGGCAGAGGGACGACAACGTGCGCATAAACCACGTAGCCCTCAACCCGGACGTGATAAAAACCTCGGACGGGAAATACTTTATCTACTACGCGGCCCATCCCGAAGACGTCGAGAGCGGGGCCCTGGACATCTACGCCGCCGAGTCGGACGACGGTCTGAAATACACCGACCTCGGAATGGTCCTGTCCTCGGGAAGAGTCGACGTAAAATACAACAATCCGTCGGTCGTGGAAGCGCCGGAAGGATACAGGATGTATTACACGCAGACGTCGATCGAATCCGACAAAGAGGTCACTGTGATAAAAAGCGCCCTGCTCAAGACCGCATGAGGATGCGAAAACAGGGAAGGCGTTTATAAGGCATGCCGGGAAATAAATAAACGGGCAAAACCTACCGGGCCGCAAAAAATGGATAAGAAACTGGCATTCTCCCTGCTATTGATCGTCCTGATAATCATCGCCGGAAGCATCCTGCTGTCGCCGAAAAAAGGGCCCCCCGAATCCGTGAAGTCTTTTGAGGAATGCGTGAAAGCAGGGTATAATGTTACGAACGGGATGCAGAAAAAGTGCACGGATCCCAACGGCACGGTTTTCATCGAAAGCTGCGATGCGCTGTGCGGCGACGGCATCTGCGAGAAGACGACCTGCGGAGAGACGCCCGCGTCCTGCAAAAAGGACTGCGGATACAAGATAATAGACGCGGCCTCTTTCTACTGCAAAAAATATGCGGGCTCTGTCGAGATCAGGCACGGCAGCGACGGGAACGACTACTCGATATGCATCCTCGCCGACGGCACGGAATGCGAGTCGTGGTCTTATTACAGGAAGCTTTGCAACAGCACCGTGACGAGAATAAACGGCGTATCCAATCCGGCGGCGGACTACTGTCACAAGCAGGGCGGAAAGACGCAGCTCAAGATAGACGCGGACGGGAACGAATACGCGTTGTGCATTTTCCCCAGCGGGAAGGAGTGCGAGGAATGGCCGTTCTACAAAAAGGAATGCGTGCCGTAAAAAGGAGTCATATCTCCACCCTGACGACTACGCCGTGCAGTTTGCTCGGCGGAAGCTTGTAGAACTGCACGAACGCAGGGCTCAGCAGCTTTATTACCGAGAACACTCTCCATATCGGATTGTCTGTGACTATGTCTTCTATGCCGTAGAATATCGTGCTCTCGTCTATCCCTGCGCCTTTCATGATCTTTTCGACGTCGATGAGCTCCAGGTAGCCCATGCTTATCTCGTAGATGTGCAGCCCGACGGCCGGATCGTTCCTGAAAAAGCCCCTGACGCCGAGGGAATGGTCTTTGGTTGCGATGGATACGATGACGTTGTCCTCGTAGATTATGCCGTTCGAGAACATGGTGCCCGCGATGTATGAAGGGATCTTCTTGAGGTCTCTTGCGAAGTAGACACCTGTCCCCTTTATCCTGTTCGCGGCAAAATATGCCTGCTCGTACCGCTTCAGGAAATCGTGGAACTCTACCGGCCTGAGGGCCGCGTATATCCTCTTCTGTCCTTCGGTGTACAAGAGTATGAGTGCGAACGGTATGGAAGCGATGACAAGGGACCAGTAGCCGCCGTAGGGGATCTTGTCCAGGCACGAGACCAGGAATAAGAAACTGATGAACGTCGTCAACACCGACAAGAGCGCACGATTCCGGTTCTTCCTCAGGAAGAATATCCAGGACATCATGACGCCGGTTATCGTCATCGTACCGGTCACGGCCAGGCCGTAGGCTGCGGCAAGGTTGTGCGACTGCCGGAAAACGAGCATCACGTAGATGACGAACACCATCAGGAACCAGTTGACTGAGCCAATGTAGATCTGCGACCGCTGCCTTGTCGAAGTGTAATCGATCCTGAACATCGGAAGGATCCTTGTGGTTATCCCCTGATAGACTATCGAGAACATCCCGCTTATCAGCGCCTGCGATGCTATCACGGTCGCGGCGACGGTCAGGAGCAGGAACGGAACGTAAAGCATCCCGGCCTGATCCGAGAGCATCTCGAAGAACACGTTGACTGCGCCCGCATGTGTCAGGACGTATGCCCCCTGACCAAAGTAATTCAGGACAAGGGCAGCGAAAACGAAATTCCAGCCCCGCATGATGGGATCCCTGCCCAGCTGCCCCATGTCTGCATAAAGGGCCTCAGCGCCTGTCGCACATAAAACGACCTGCGACAGGACGAAAAAGCCGGCAAGGCCTTCGGACAAAAGGAAATGAGCAGCATAATACGGATTCAGTGCCGACAGGACGTATGGAGCGCTCATTAACGAGTATATCCCGGTCCCGGCCAATAAGATGAACCATGCAGCCATCAGGGGCCCGAAGGTCCATGAAACCCTTTCAGATCCCTCCTTTGGAAAGCGAACAAAAAAACCGCGACAATCACTGCAATGAATAAGAGCACTCCCTGCCCGGTCTCCCCGTAACCCGGAACGTAACGCAGGCCCTCCACCGCGGAGAGGATGCTTATCGCAGGGGTGATTACACCGTCGCCGACGAGAAGAGACACGCCTATGAAGGACAGCACGGTAACCAGCATCGCCTGACCCTTATCCCTGAGGATAGGCAGAAGAAGCTCTCTCAGGACGATAGTGCCTCCTTCGCCCTTCCTGCCCAGGCTCATGGCCAGCCACACATACTGCAGGGTAACGAGGAGTATAAGGGTCCAAACGATCAGGGAAAGGACACCTAGGACGTTTTCCGGGGTATGAGGAGTGAAAAGGAATATAACGGTCAAGGTATAAATAGGGCTGGTGCCGATGTCCCCGAATACGAGACCCAGTGCTTTTATGACTTCCGCAGGACGAGAGCCTTTTTCTTCCATCTTCCGTTAAAGAATTTTCAAACGGCAGGATAAATAACATATAAATAACTGAGTCCTAGATATATATTCTTTTAGAACTGTATTTATATCCCATAACTTCTCTATATTATACAGCTAATAAAAAGAGCAGAAGATATTGCAGCATTAAATAGATATAATAAAATTGCAATTAATTCTGCAATAGGTCTTATGGATTTTTATAGTTCTATTGGATATAATTTTAGTACAAATGGCAGATATCATCAAATTAAAC
>CAIYYO010000131.1 GCA_903930485.1 Methanobacteriota archaeon | reverse complement strand
TCCGCTGGCAGGGCGTCGGTTCCTTCCAGCGAGACCTTGATCGTGTGCTCGTCGTCGCTGGCGTTGTTCTCGTAGACGAAGAGTTTTTCCGTGCCCGCAGGTACGGCGGCCTTCTGCGTTGTCAGGGTCCGGCCGTCCAGGATGATGTCGCAGGATACGTCCCTGTCCTGGCCGAAATAATTCTTCACGGTATACGTCAGGTAGAATTTGTTCCTGTCCGTGAGGAACCTTTTGGATTTGGCGTCGATCATGCCTACGTTGCCGCCGTCGCCGCTGACCTTGATCAACGTCGCAGTGATGTTGTCTGTCGCGAGCATCCTCTTGGTCAGCTTGAGGTCCGGGCCGCTCGAGGCCGCGTAATCCGACAAAACGTACATCTGCTTGTTCGGATCGTCGCCGCCGTAGAGGTCTTTGCCGAACGCCATCCCGTCGCCGAGATTCGTGGGGGTGTCGCTGACGAAGGCGTCCTTCAGCGCCGCAGTCGCCTCCTTTTTGCCTAGGCCCTTGAACAGCATTATCGGCACGCTCTCGGCAAGGACCACGCTGACCGTGCTCCCGTCGCTCATCTTGTCGATCAAGTCCGAGGCAATAACTTTCGCCCTCTCGAACCTGGTCGGCGCGACGTCGGTTGACTGCATGCTCGCCGACGAGTCGAGGACGATCACTGCGTCCTGTATCGGGTTCTGCTCCGTCGGGATGAAGAAATAAGGCTCCGCGGCCGCAGCGACCAGGAGCGATATCACAAGGAGCTGCAATAAAAGGAGCGGGTCTCGTATAAGCCTTTTCAAGAATGACTTAAGCCTCCTCGTCTTCTCGGTGTGGACGAAGAACATCACGGACGGAAATTTGATGTGCTTTGGCTTAGGCTTCAGGAGATAGAGGATGACTATCGGGATCAAGGCGAGAAGACCCCACAAGGCCGTGGGAGTCATCAGCTGTAGATCGGGCATTTTTTAAATTTTTTCAATAAACTTTTAACTTATATGATATGGTCCTGCATAGAAAAATACCAAACGAAAAAACCTCATCCGAGCTTTGTTTTCAACAGTTCGATAACAACTTTGGAATCCGCCCGGCCCTTCATCTCCTTCATAACCTGGCCCATGAGGTAATTCAAGGCCTCCTTCTTGCCCGCCCGGTAATCGTTTACGGCTGCCTCGTTCGCCGTGATCGCCTTGTCGGCCGCGACTGAAAGCTCGCCTGCGCCGCTGACGATGCCGAGAGACTCTTTTTCCGCGACTGCCTTAGGAGACTCGCCGGAATCGATGACCCTTTCCAAGAGCTTTTTTCCGGTGTTCTCGGTAATCGTTTTATTCTTCAGGAGTTCGACGAGTTCAAGGATGATCTTTCCGTTGAGTCTAGATTCCTCAATGTCTATGCCCCTGTAATTAAGCTGCCTCAGGACTTCGCGGCATATCCAATC
Source organism: Methanobacteriota archaeon (assembly GCA_903930485.1). Classification (GTDB taxonomy): domain Archaea; phylum Altiarchaeota; class Altiarchaeia; order IMC4; family QMZM01; genus CAIYYO01. The sequence goes on along the minus strand of CAIYYO010000131.1, from coordinate 913 downwards.
GGCTGCGATCAAGGGGTCTGTCTTCGGCGCGATCTCCTCGAAAAGGTCTGCAAGATCCTTCGTCTTCACGAGGATCTGGGCGTAATCCTTTGGTATGCCATATGATTCGATGAGGCGTGCCCTCCTGTTCTGCGGCGTTTCGGGCAGGATTATCGCGTCGATATATTTTTCCGTGAAGAGGAGCGGAGGGATGTCCGGATCGGGAATATACCTGTAGTCGTCGGCCGTCTCCTTGACGCGCATCGCCGTCGTGATCAAAGATTTTTCGTTGAACCCGCGGGTCTCCTGTATAACTGTCCCTCCCCGACTGCGCAGATTCGACTGGCGTATGATCTCGTAGCTTATCGCTTTATACGCGCCCTTTATCGAATTGATGTTCTTTATCTCAACGCGGTTGCCGCCCTCTATCGAGATGTTGACGTCGGCTCGCATCACTCCGCCGACTTCGACGACCCTCTTGGTGTATTTCAGAAGGTTCAAAAGCTCTTTAAGGAAACTGCGAACCTCGTCCGGCGACTTCATATCCGGCGCCGTGACGATCTCTATCAGCGGTACGCCGGACCTGTTGTAATCGACCCTTCCGGACGCGAGGTCATATCTGCCCGGATCTTCCTCGAAATGCACCTCCCAGATGCCGACGCCTGCAAGCTCGCCGTCAACTCCGACAGGTTCGCTCGTGCGCTGGTAGCCGCTCGGCAGGTCGGGATAATTGTAATGCTTCCTCTTGACGTAAGCCTTCTTTCCCGCGACCTTGCAGTTCAAAAGCTTTGCAACCATCACGGCCGTTTCGACGGCGCCCGCATTGACTGCCCAGGGCTTGGCGCCGGGCATACCGGTGCAGACCGGGCAGATGTTCACGTTGGGAGTATCTATATCGTAATAATCAGTCGGGCAGTCGCAGAACAGCTTCTGA
>CAIYYO010000130.1 GCA_903930485.1 Methanobacteriota archaeon | reverse complement strand
ATTATGAATCCGATACTTGGGAATACAGATTTGGGTTGGAATCCCCAGATGATACGAGGTGCCCCTGCAGAATCTACGTTTTCCTCAAAGACAGGGAGGGCCGCATAGAATACTCAGATCATAAATTGATATTCTCCGGGCATCAAGGTTGCATTGGTTGATTCGTCTTTCTATTATCCTGCTCGGCATCATCCCAACCCTTTAACCTGCGGCGGCAGGGTTAACTCTCTATAGCGCCCTTATCTCCCTGCTCCTGCCCCTGACGCCCTGTTTGTATTCTGCCTTGATGAGGCCGAGGCTTTCCAGTTTGGCGATTATCTCGTTGAATCTCTTGACACCGGCTCCGGTCTTTTCCCTGAATGCCTTATACAAGTTTCCTGATGATTCCCCTGGTTTCTGCTTCACCATGTCGAGGAACAGTTTCTCGTCCGGCTCCACGGATTCGGCGGACTCTTTCCTTTTCAGGTCCGGCAGGGCATGGAAGGCTTCTTCGATGTGTTCCTGCATTATCTCCCTCGAGGCGTCCCTCTCTGCAAGGAGCGCGCTTCTTCTCATCAGGTCTATCCCGGTCCGAAGGTCTCCTGATTTGAAAGTCTTGCCGACTATGTCATTCAGCTGCTCGTCCTTCAGCGCGCCGTCGAAGAGGCCGTACTTGGACCTGTTGGCGAGGATGTCTTTTATCTCGCTCCTCGTATATTTGGGGAAGAATATCCTGGTCGGGTTATAGACGCTCCGGGTCTTGTCGTCGAGGTCCGCCATTATATCGTCCTTGACGGTTATCCCCATGACGCCTATCTTGTCGAATCCGTAGCTGGCGTGAGCCTTCAGCAAATCGACAAGGACGCGGTCTATATTCCTCTCCACGGCCAGGCGGTCCAGCTCGTCTAATGCTACTATTATCGACTTGCCGTCTTTTTTGAGCCTTGTGAATATGCTCTCCTTCACGTCTTCGAGAGGCTTTCCCGTGCTCGGAGGGCTTATGCCATGGACGGTCTCGTATATCTTCGCGAACACGGCGTAAGGCGTCGAGTGGTCTTCGCAGTTTATGTATACTGGGACAAGTTTTTTGGACGTCTCGGAAAGCTCTTTGAAGGCGTATTTTACGGCCGTCGTCTTCCCGGTCCCGGGCGGGCCGTATATCAAGGTATTGATCGGGCTGACGTTGCGCAGGCCCGGCTTCAGGGAAAGCATTATCTCCTGGACCTGACTGTCACGGTGTATGTAATCGGCAGGGACATAGCTCGGGGTGAAGACGCTTTCGTCCATGAAGACGGTCTCGTTATCCATCAGGAGCTTCCTTGGTTTCATGTGGTTCCCGTTATACCTTAGGGAAGAGGCGCAAAAAAGCCGCGTCTTTTCTCCTGGACCCTTAAAAGCCTCGGCCTAAAGCCGGCATTGCACAGGGTGTATTGGTCGTTCGTCAGCCCTTCCACCCTCAGAACCCCCGTCTTTTCGCATTCGCCCAGGCATTCAACCAGTGTTTTGTATATCATTGTAATCACCTCATATTTTGTTGGGCGGTTTGTTTAAAAAGGATCCGCCTGGAGAGCGTTAGAAAAGTAAGGAAAATATTTTTTATTGGCTGAATGATTGCCTATTCGTTTTTTTCTAATGAAAGGGCAGGGAACTTTGGTTTACAAACCTTTTACAGCTCAGAAATATATCAAAAATGAT
>CAIYYO010000129.1 GCA_903930485.1 Methanobacteriota archaeon | reverse complement strand
GACCGAGAGAAGACATTCGACAGATCCGCCCGGCACCGCAGTATCTGAGTCGCAGGAAACAACCTGGTAACGGACGTTCGAAGAAATCTTGCGAATATCGATGGCGACGTCGCCTGTGTTTTTCAAGACGATTCGCAGATTATTCGCTTCACCGAATTTTTGGTCGGAAGCTCCTGGGGCCGTTATTTCAAGTCCAGGATTAGCCGGCGAAACGACGGTGATGTTCCGGGAAATTTCCGGGGAATCGACTCGGTAAGGGTCCTGACTGGTTATAGAATATTGATTCTTGCCATAAGGCAATACTGACGGCATCTGGATTAGAACATAAGTTCCAGCAAGCGGATCCCACTGTATCCCCAAGAAGTAGTATACGCAATTAAGCGCGAAGGATTTCTTAAAGCTTATTTTTCCAGGGCCGGGCACGGAATAGACGCCCGAATCCTCGACAACTCCTTTGGCATAAGAGTCGTTCAGCTTCAGGCTGCACACAACAGCCCCGTGCCAGAAATCGTCGCCGATAGTGGTATTGGCTCCACCGTCAAAGGAATCGATCCGATATACTGGGACGCCTGTCAGCTCATCTACGTAGCCGTCTGTGACCTTCAAGTCCACGATGGGGAATACTTCCTTATCCGGATCCTTGGGGTCTATCAATCCCTCGTGGTATTTCAGCAAATCCAGAGTGAATTTCTCCACGTCATCCACCCAGTAGACCGGCGGAGAATCCGTGTCTCCCCCGTCGCTCCACCATTCACCTTTGGGAACGCCCAAGACCAGCTTGAAGTGATCGCCGACGCACAACTCGTCGCCGACGATCTCGTTGTCCGTTGACACCAACTTGTAATCGTTTTGATTAGTCAGATGCGCCATGAAATGATCGTAGCTTTCTCCTGTTTCATCTGAATTAAGCGCGTAAGGATATTTGGGAGGGCAGGTAGTCAAGCCTCCAAGATTTGTTATCTCCACTCCGTTCACAACGCATTTATTCTCTTCGCAGGAGGTCTCCCACGGGCAATAGTAGTCGTGCAACGCCATCATTCCTTCGTACTGATTCGTGCCTGTCCAAATAATCGTTGACGTCTCGGCCGAGGCTATGCTGCTTAAAAATATCAATCCTGCTAAAAGTAAAAGGTATTTCATTGTAGCGGCTTTTTTTTCACGGGCGGCTTAGGCACTATGACGTTTATCCTGATCTGCGCGGTGGCGTTCTTGCCCGAGGAGTCCGTGACTTCCAGCTTTATCACGTGAAGAGCCCGCGAGAGCTGTTTGCTGAATACATCGGTGTTCCCGAGCGGGCCGTCTATGTCCGACGTCCACTGGTACGTGTATGGGGGTTTTCCTCCGTATGCCCTGCACATGAAGTCTATGTCGATGGCTGTATCGTATTCTCCGTTGTTTTTGGGTTTGAGTATGACTACTATGAGGCCCGGAACGGTCGTTGTAGTGATCGTGCCGCCTGTGTCGAACCCGGGTATGCACGGGCAGTTGAAGGGCGCCATAGTTCCTCCAGTCATGTATTTGACTGCTGAAGGACCTGCCATGAAGACGGCTAAGCCGATTATGGAGTAGACTATCCTGCGTTTCATCTCGTCTCTTTCTATAGGGTCTTCTCCGCTGGTCAGGTATCTAGCACCTGAAAGGATGAGTATTATTGCGGCGACAGAGGAGATAGTGAAGGCGAGGATGCAGAAGGCATTGCATGTGAAATTGCCTGCCGAGGACATGATCCCGTTTGCCGCAGTCATGGGGTTCTGTGCGTAGGCTGCCGTAAT
>CAIYYO010000128.1 GCA_903930485.1 Methanobacteriota archaeon | reverse complement strand
TTAATTTTTTCTTTAATCCCTTGACAAAGATTATTTTGCTTTAATCCTTAATGACGATTTAATCCTAACTACGTGATAATATGGTATTGCCTTAATAAATATCCTACCTTTTTCCGACAAGACCCTCTAAACCCTCCAAAACCGCCTGGAGACCTGCTTTTCGCACGAGGATGGTCTTTTTCCTAGACGTTACCCCCGAAACGATCTCAGAGTCCCCAAATAAAGAAGAAAAAACAGACAAGACCTCTCTGTTGGCTTTGCCGTCGACTGCTGGGGCCTTTATCTTCAGCCTGAGCCTTTTAGTATACTCATCATAGTCTGTAGATTCCTTCTTTGAGCCCGGAACGACGTGTATGTCGATAAAAACGCCTTCCTTTCCCTGTCTCGCACACCCCCGCATAAGTCCGGTTTATCCAGTATTATCGGCCACGACGCGCTCAAGGATCCTTGAAAAGTCTTCGACCTGCTTATCAGAAAGCGTCACGTTATTCCCGTTCTCTACCCGAAGGTCACCCTGTTCTGCAACGACTACAAGCGAATGGCAGACCGGCGTCCCAAAGATCTCCTGAAGCTCCGGACTGTCGTCAAGATCCCGTATTATCCTTTTAAGAACATCGCAGCGTATCCTGACCCTTTCGCCTGAGCCATGCCTTCCCGGAACGACGTCGTGGTTTTTAACAATCGACCCAAGGATTTTCAGAAACCTTGAAACATCCCCGTCCGAGAGATCAACCACCCCGCCTTCCTCGATCCTTATGTCTCCCCCTTCGGCGGCTATGATGAGCGCTTCGGAGACCTGTCCTCCGAACAACTCCCGGAGGCCTTCCTCTCTCTCCAAGTCCTCGATGATCCTTTGTACTTCCCGGCAACTCAGCGAAACCTTGTGCGTGTGCTCTGTCATTGTCGTTAATCAATATAATATTTCCTTTAATTTATCCTGAGCGGCAGCCTCTTTGATCTCTCTGCTTATGCGGCGTCCGCAGCTCATAGGCTCGTCGTAGAGCAGGGCCGAATACGGCGACCCGTTGACAAAGACGTTCGTGCCCGCAACGATCCTCGCAGAAACCTCGAAGCATACGAATTCAAGCTCCGGCGTGCACACCATCTCCAAACAGAACGGTCCGAGCATTCCGGGCGGAAAAAGTTTCTTGGACGCCTTAACGATGTTCCTGCCGAGCTCCATCAGCCCCGGCAGCAAAGACTCGCGCATGACGACTGGAATGTTTCCTGTGACGACGTAGCTGGGCTCTATCCCGAAGGAATCAGGCAGGCGCGACAAACCGTCGACGTTTGACTCGTACCTTATGTCCATGCCCAATAGCTGCAGCGAATCATCCAGCGGGGAATAAAAGAAATGGGGATAAAACCGCGTGCCGACGACATACTCCTGGATCATGCAATCCGCCTTCACCTTGTCCGGAAGATTCACGTCGATCATCTTTGTACTGTAATCTTTCTCGTCTTTGGCAAGGAAATAATCCGCCCCGCCCTTCGCCCCAGGGAACTTGACTATCACCAGTCGATCGATGTCTTCGGGATTCTGGAATTCCTTAGGCGTCCGGGCTCCGGCGGCTTTAAGCCACTGGAACTGCTTCTTCCTGTCGGACTCCCATTCTAGAACGACGCGGCTGCCGAGCAAAGGCACGTTAAGCTTCTCCAGGATGTTGCCTGCGCCGACGTATTCAACGAAAGATCCGTGCGGAACGATGATGGCATTCCTTTCGCGGAGCACTTCCTGCACCTTCTCGGATAGAATGTCTTTATAAGAGTCGATTGTCAACACTACGTCAACGACGGGCCAGGACTTGTAAAACGGCGTATTCTTTCTATTGCACAACAGAAGATTAGAAAGGCCTTCGTCCCTTGCGCCTTTCGCTATCTGTAACGCGCTGTGGCTGCCGATGGTGCAGACCACCAGTTTCTTTTGATTGTAACCTTCAAGAACCTTATCAATCCCTTTCTTGGAAATCATTTTACGTGACGATCTCTCCGAGCCGTTCCTCGTCAATGGCGCGCCGTACCTCCATCGCTACCCGCCGGCCCGTCGAGACCTTCTTTCTCCAAAGCGAATTCCCATAAGGGTGGCCGACTGCCATGTGGACGTTGGTACCTCCGCCGATGCGGGGCGCAACGTCGTAGATGAAGAAATTATTGTCCTTGTCAACGCAGGTCTGAAGGCAGAACGGGCCTATGATGCCTGGCTTATAATACTCCTGCGTCGCCTTAACGTATTTTTCCGCAAGCTCGAACGCCTTCTCAAGCAGGCTCTCCCTAATGGTCGCGGAATTATGGCCGCAGACGGTGTATTCAGGGATTCTCTGATTCTCGTTGAGGGTGAGCTGCTGAGCAGCTGGAAGCCTGACGTGGCCATCGAGGGAAGTCTCGAACCTCCAATCGATGCCCAATAATTCGATCTTCTCGGCCTCTTCCTCCAGAGGCGAATAGAAAAAATTCAGGTTAAAGACCGGACCTATGACGTACCGCTCGATGCGAGCCCCCTTAAGCAGATCCTCGGTTATCACTCCGCGCTTTACGAGCTCTGCGGACTTTTCCTTGTACTCGTCATAAGAGGCGGCAGTGAAGAAACCCCGTTCGAGCTTCTTTTTCGCATGATGAAGTTTCACAATGACCAGCGAATCGATATCCTCCGGGCTCTTGATCCTCTCAGGATACGGCAGACGCGCCTTGTCCAGCAGCCAGTAATAATCCCTGCCCTCGCCGCGCTCCTCGCTCCTCAGAAGATTCCTGCTCCCGAAGAACGGCACAAGAAAATCGTTCTCTACCGAGTCGATCCTGACATAAGACGTAAGCGCCCTGTTAGGGATGAAAACAACATCCTCTGACCGTATCTTCTCCTGCTCCTTACTGTCGAGGAGCTGATCGAACCTGTCTAGGACGACGCATTCGTCGACCATGCCGCGCATAAGCCGGCCCTTCTCCCTGACGGCCTTGAAATACCTGGAATATGTCTTCTCCCTGCCCTTCTGAGCGTAAAGAACGGTACGGAAACCCTCCTCCACAGCCCCGTCTGCAACGTCCAAGGCGGAATGAGAGGCAACGGAACCGATCCTTACATCGTCCAGATTATAACCCCCGACGATTTTAACGACGTCCTCGCGCTTGATCATTGTAATCTGTTAAGAATACTATTTTCCAAAGAATTAAATAAAAAAGGGAAGCTCTTTCACTCATTCGGCGGATAATCGACTAATAAAACAAAAAACCATATAAATATCCCATATTACCCAATAACTAAACTCCCTACAGCATGGGCCTGTAGCCTAGCCTGGATAGGGCACCGGACTTCTAATCCGGAGGTCGCGGGTTCGAATCCCGCCGGGCCCGTTGGAAAATCCTTTTCTTTTTTAACAAAAGCGTCCTAAGGACGTGCAGGCATAGCCTGCAAAAGTCTTTTCATGCCCAAAAGAAAAAACCGGGCCGTAGACGCCGTAGCACATCTGTTACTCTGATTAGAAC
>CAIYYO010000127.1 GCA_903930485.1 Methanobacteriota archaeon | reverse complement strand
GGAGTCATAGAAGACCCGTTAACCACGGATAAGGGGAAAATAGCATACACCGTCAAATTAGCCGGGACTTACAAGCTTAAGGCAACAGCGCCCCTGTACACTGAAACAAAAGACGAATTCACCTCATACAACACTTTCAAGGCGACCGTTTCTGGAAGCCTTGAACCCGGAGCCGACACCACAGTCACGGTATTGGACGCAGACGGGAAGCTGGTCTACGGCGCGACCGTGTCCGTGAAAGGGACAAGCATCACAGGAACGACTGACAACACAGGCAAATACACGTTCACCCTGACCGATCCCAAAGACTACACCATATTGGTCAAAAAAGACAGCTTCCAGGACGTAACGGTCCCGGTCACTATAAAAGGCTCGCTGAACCTGAAGATCAGCTCGAAGGACCTCAAGGTCGGCGACACTCTGGAATACGTTCTAAGAGACGGCCAGGGCAATCCGGTTACTGCGACCCTGACGCTTACGAAGCCTTCAGGAGATAAAGAAGTCATTTCCAACGCCTACAAGCCCGACGCGCCCGGAGACTACACGCTGGTCGCGTCAAAGCAGGGATACGACAGCGCATCTGAAGGATTCACCGTCTCCCAATACCCGCTCACGCTGACGTCGAAACTAGAGAACGGAAAGATCGTCGTCTCGGCGACAAGCGACCAGCAGCCTATTTCAAGCCTGCCGTTGTCTTTCGATCTGGGTGACTACCACCAGGTGGTCAAGACCGACAGTTCCGGGACCGCGTCGCTTGACGCCAAGAACCTGACAGGCAACGTTTCGATAGGCACGACCGACCCGGCATATGTGAAAACGACCATCGTGCAGGTAGTGAAGCCCTCAGAGAACTCGTCGATGCTCCTGATAATACTGGCAGCCTTGGTGATAATAGTTATCGCCATCCTTGCATTCACGACAAGAGGCCAGGGCAAGAGGAAGGAGAAGGGCAGGCTGTACAGGACGGCCGGGAGCAGCCTCGACGGGAGATATTAATCCTTTTTATTTTCTTTTACTTTCCTTTTTTTACCTAAAAGGAGGTCCATGAATACTGGTCCCTCGACCAATCCGTAAGAGCCGCAGACCGCATTTTTCTCGCTATACGATTCAATACCGTCGCCCCTCATTGCCGGCGAATAGATGACAAAGGGCACCGGTTCATCAGTATGAGTCCTGACCGCAATGGGCGTGGCATGATCAGGCAGCACCGCCAGCGTGTAGTCAGTACCCCGGCATTCTTCCATAATAGGCGAGACTATCTTTTTGTCTATCTCCTCGATAGCCCTGATCTTTTCTTTGACGTTTCCTTCGTGGCCGGCTTCGTCCGGGGCCTCGATGTGGACGTATACGAGGTCGTACTTATCCAAGGCCTTGATCGCGTGTTCCGCCTTAGCCGAGTAGTCCGTATCAAAGTAGCCAGTCGCTCCGGGGACTTCAATGTAATCGAGGCCCGTGCATGCAGCAAGCCCGCGCAGGAGGTCTACGGCGGAGATCATAGCCCCTCTTAGGCCGTATTTTTTTCTGAAATCGGGAAGGCAAGGCTTCTCGCCGCCCCCCCACAGCCAGATCATGTTGGCCGGGCCTTTACCTTCCCGGACCCTTACAGCGTTCACTGGATGGGGAGTGAGTATTTTTTTCGAAGCCAGCATCGCCTTGTTCAGAGATTCGGCTACTGGCCCGGCCTCCTTGCTTACGGCTTTTATCAGGTTGGCGTCGATACTCTGGCTGGCTATGTCATGCGGCGGCTGCTCGGTCAGATCCCCATAGCTTATCCCGGGATTTTTCAGGACCATTATGTGCCTGTAGCCTACTCCAGGATAGAAACGCATCGTGTCGTTCCCTAGTTCTTTATCTATCTCCTTTATCAATTCCTCTGCCTCAGGGGTTGAGACATGGCCGCCGCTGTAGTCTTTGAGTTTCCCTTTTTCTTCAGTTATGAGATTGCATCTGAAAGCAATATCTCCATCGCTGAGCCGGATCCCCATTGCCGCGGCTTCTATAGGTCCTCTCCCTCCGGGATAATATTTTTTTGGATCGTATCCAAGAACCGAGAGATTCGCTATGTCGCTCCCGTAAGGCATATCATGCGGCAGGTTTTTCAGCAGGCCAGACCTGCCGTTCCTTGCCATAAAGTCCATGCTCGGCTTCTTTGCGACCTCCAGAGGCGTTCTACCTCCCAGCAGAGGCAGCGGCCTGTCCGCCATCCCGTCCCCGAGCACGACTATGTATTTCATGACCAAGTGGTTATAGATGATTTATTGCGCCGTTACCTAAAAATATGGGAGAATGGCCGAAGAGATTTACATCAGGGAATTCGAGCCGCGGGACGCAAAAGAGATCGTCGCCCTGCACCGGGAATCGCAGGAATGCTTCGAAGACATGGAAGTCGACGAAGAATTCATACGCGCGATAGCGCAGCGCGTCGACTACCGGTTCTTCGTCGCCGTGAAGCAGGGAGCCCTTATCGGGTTTTCCGGAGTGCTGTATCATCCGAGCCTTATGCGGGCGGAGATAGGCCCCCTGGCCGTATCAAAAGACTGCAGGCGAACCGGCGTCGGAAGAATGCTCATCGAGTCCTGCATCATTTTTGCAAGAGACCACAGCATACGCCGGCTGATCGTAAAAGTGAAGGCTGAAAATTCCGGCGCCCTCGGATTCTTCGAGAGCCGCGGATTCGCAAGGGAGGGATTCTTCAGGGAATACACGAAGGATAGGGAGGACGTCGTCCAGCTCTATGCCTTCACATAGTGCTCCTCTCTTCGGCCTCCTTTTTACGCGCCTGAACGTCTATCACCGCCTCGGCCTTGCGCGTAAGGTCTTTGCCGTCGAACTGCTCGGCATCGAGGGCGGCATCGACCTTTGCCTTGATCTCGTTCGGGATGATCGTGGACTGTATGGCGTCGCCTTTTTTAAGGAAACGGTCTCCTTCGGCAGAGTATTCTATCTCCAGTATCTTGTAGCCTACAAGTATCCTCACAAAGTCCTCAAGGCTTGACTCGTCCAGGTCCAGCATCTTGGCCGCGTCCGAGAACAGGATGCATCCCCGCCGGTTTATCAGGTTTACGAGGACGTTCAGGACCACCCTCACCCTTCCGTTAGACATGTTGCTTGATTGATTATGTGAATGCCGGTTAATAACTTTGCCGATTCATTCCAGCCCGGGAAGAAAGGAATAAATGCTTTTTAAACATAATTTGTCATAATTAATTATTATAAATTAACCCCCAAAATGATCAGTTCAACCCAGAGAGAGATTCTCGAGGCCCTTGTAGAGCTTTACGAGAAGAAAAAGGAAAGCATCAAGGGAGAGGACATCTCGGGAATGCTGCACAGGACGCCGGGAACCATTAGGAACCAGATGCAGACCCTTAAGGCTATGGGATACGTCGACGGGGTCCCCGGGCCGAAAGGCGGGTATATGCCGGCCATGAAAGCCTATGAGGCCCTGGACCTGCACGTGGTTAAAAAGCCTTACTTAGTCAACGTATACAGGGACAACAAGCCCGTCGACGGCCTGGCCGTGCAGAGGATAGAGTTCTCGCAGATACATAACCCGAACGAGTGCACGGCGCTCATCACCGTCATGGGGGACACCAGGCAGATCCTGGACCACGACATACTAAAGGTCGGCCCGACGTCGCAAAACCACCTCATCCTGCGCGGCGAGGTCATAGGCAGGGACGACTCCAAGAGAGAGCTGCGGATAGCGACCCAAAGCATAACCAGCATACCCAAGGGCAAAGTCATCGAGATAGCGACCAAGGATTTCACGTCATTCACCCCGGATACGATCCTCAAGGACTGCTCGAAGATCCTCGGAGACAGAAGGATACGGGCCGCTCCGGTCATGCAGGGAAAGGAACTGGTAGGGATAATAACAGAACGGGAGATCGTGCGCGCGGTAGCTGCGGGAGACGGCAACATAAGGGTCGGCGACATCATGATAAAAGAGCCTCTGACGATCGATGCCAATGCGAAACTGATAGAGTGCATCGAGAAGATGAAGAAATACGACGTCGGCAGGCTTATCGTGATGGACAAGGACAAACCTATCGGGATCATCACTAAGACGGACATAATCCTGCGGATGCTGGACTGATGAAAAAGGTTTACGTCCCGTGCACTTCAGGAAAAGACGTCGCGCCGGTCGTTCTGAAATCCCTGAAAAAGCTTGCAGGCTTCGAGCGCATAGGCGTCTTGACCACGGCACAGCACCTCGGCAGGATAGAAGACGTGGCAAAGATACTTGTCGCCAATGGCAAGAAACCCGTGCTGGGCGGACAGGTCCTGGGTTGCAACGCCGTTGCGGCCTCGAGGATCGAGCCCGGCGTAGACGCGTTCCTTTACGTCGGTTCCGGTATCTTCCACCCGCTTGCTATTGCGGAAATGACCGATAAGCCTTTGTTCATAGCGAACCCTTACTCGAATACTGTGGCTGAGCTGAGTTCGGAAGACAGGACGAAAAGGCGGACGAGGAGGAAGGCAGCCGTCATGGGAGCCGCGCAGGCGCGGTCCTTCGGGATACTCGTCTCGACAAAGGCCGGTCAGATGAATTACTCCCTCGCCCTCAGACTCAAGAAAAGGATAGAAGCCGCCGGAAAGACCGCATTTGTCTTCGCAGGTAGAGAGCTTTCTCCCGACAGGCTGCTTGGCTACAAGGTCGACGCATACGTTAATACCGCGTGCCCGAGGCTGCTTGACGATTTTTTCGACAAGCCGGTGATAGGCCCTGAAGAACTCGATTACTTGTTTACATAAAAAGGCCTCGGACTAAATACAATACGCTATGAGATACGGCAGATTATTGCAGCTTCTGGTAGGCCTCGCGATACTGGGCATACTCTTATGGAAATTCGACCTAGGGAAGATAGCATCCGACGTTGCCAAAAGCGATCCCCTCTACCTGCTGATAGCCCTTGCCATAACGCCTCTGACCATGAACCTGCGGGCCCTCCGGCTGCAGAGGCTCCTCATGATACACGACGAAAAAGTTCCCGCAGGAATACTAAACGAACTGGGATACATAGGATTCCTGCTCGGCCTCGTGACCCCTTCCCGGGCCGGCGAATTCGTAAGGGCTTATTACCTGACCAAGGACCACAAGGTGCCGTATTCGCACGCGATAGGCTCCATCTTCATAGACAGGATAATCGACATGATAACCCTCTTCGTCCTAGTCAATATCGCTATCGTCTATTTCCCATACGTCTACAGGGAGAACGTCCTCAAAGATTTTACCTGGATAATCCCGGTAGTGACCCTGCTGTTTATAGCGGGCCTTTATCTCTTGACCAAGGAGAGGTTCCTGAAGAAAGCGATAGACTACACCGAGAAAGCATTCAGCAAGGTCCTTAAGAGAGACCCCTATGTCCTAGGCCAAAAACAGGCCTCGAACGAATTCCACAAAACCTTGCAGAACCTGAAGAATAACAGGAAAGAGTACGTTCCGATATTCATCATAAATGCGGCCCTGTGGTTCTTCGTGCTGCTGCAGGCATGGGTAGTCTTCCTTGCCCTAGGCGTGAACGTCGACATCGTTTATACGTTCCTGGCCGTGCCTTTCGGCGTCCTCGCATCCCTCCTGCCCATCACGGTTTCCGGTATAGGGACAAGGGACGTGGCTCTGGTGGCATTGTTCTCGCTTGCAGGCGTCCCGGCATCCAAGGCTTTGTCGATGTCAATCCTCTATCTTGCGACCGGCCAGGTATTCCCGGCAGTGATCGGCGAATACCTTTACCTGAAAGGAGGATACGCCAAGAAAAAGAAGGCCGAGGCAAGAAAAGCCGAGGCTCAAGCATAGTTCACGTAATACATCCGCTGCTTGCCTTTGGTGTACTCGTAGTCCTTGTATTTGATCTCCTTGCCCGAGAGGTCCATGTCCTTGTCCGAGAAGCTACCGCCTTTCTTCAGCAGGAGATAGATGGGCTGTCCTCCTTTATCGGTCTGGATGAATGCCATCTGCTGTATAGAGTAATGCGACCGCACATAGTCCCACCTCGTCGGGTCGTTCGCGACCGCGGAGAGTCCCCACTGGTACAGGAATATCCAGTCCGCGCCATTGGATTCGGCTTTGGTTATGTCTGAAAGGGCGTTGCCTAGGACATATCCTTTGCGATCTGAGGACCATATGAAGCCGTAGCTTTGGAAACTCGGGAATATCACTCTCTCTGAAGGGCTGGAATGCGCCTTCACGTATTCGCCTGCAACATCTGTTCCGATGTATTGGGTGTCGAACTGCCTCGACCACGCATCCTGGAAAGACTCGCAGAATCCTACATCGCAGAGAGACGGATTGACGACCGAGATAAACATCCCCTGAAGAGGCACGTATAGCAGGAAAATAACGCCGAGGGTGACTGCGCCGCCGGCAAGCCCGCCGACACCTTTCTGCTTTACTAGGGACTTCACGACATCCCCGATTTTTATCGCGAAATATGCTATCAGCATCACGACCAGCGGAGCCACGGGATACTGGTGGTAGCTGTGGCCTCCGAGTTTGTAGGACATGACGGTAAAGAACGGGACCGCGCTCAGGAGGTACCAGAACACAAAGCTTTCGCCCAAAGCCCTTGTCTTTGCGTAATAATAGATGACCGCAAGGCCCCCCAGGCCCGCGATGAGCAAACCGAGCATCGTGTAATTGTCGCGCATGTACGCCTGCTGCGTCACCCACCAGTCGGATGTCCATAACACGTCGAGCTGCACCATGTTGCCTTCGCTCAAAGTATACGCCATCGTCCCGTACTTGTTCCCTATTATCCTCTCGGAATAGAATAGCCACAAGGGTATCAGCAGCATGAAAAGGATTGAGATGACGATATATTTCCGCTGCTTCTTCACCTCGTTCTTTATGTCAGGGACAATCCTCTTGAACGGAAGAGTCAGGAACATCGGGATGGCTATCAGGAGGAACGGATACTTCGTCAAAGTCGCGAGCGAAAGAAAGATGAACGCCAACGCCATCTCTTTCCCGTCGAAGGATTCGCGCCACCGCAGATAGAAATAAGCCGATGCGAGCATGAAGAACAGGCCGGGATTGATCAGGTCCACGTTATGGCTGAAGAAGACGAACAACGGAAGCGTAGCCATGACCAAAGCCGAGACGAGGGCGATGTCCTCCCTTTCGAAGAGCCGCTTCATTATGAGGTACATCAGGACTATCGACCCGGTGACAAAGAGGATCCCGATAAGCCGGGCCACCCAGAGCTGTATCCCGAAGACCATGAAGGCGAGGCCTGCGAGCACGCTGATGGTCGGGAACGTATCCGAGTGCGCGCCCGACGGGTCTGCGGTGGCGAACGGGTAATCCCAAGCCGGCACGAAGAACCCGTACTTGAAGAAGCCGAGGCGCGCGAAATTCCGGGCCTCGCCGAGGTAGTGCTCCTCCTTCCAGTTATGGTAGCCTATCACCGGATAATCGATGTGATAGATCCTAAGATAGAACCCTGCGAGCGTTATGAACACGAGCACTGCGAGGGCAACGTATTTGACCTTCACGCTGACGACCTTCTTACGTGCAACGGGTTTCGCGCTTTCCTTAACCCAGTAGTAGTTCCCGTCCGATTCCGCCAGGCCCTCGCCGACAAGTGAATCCAGCCTCGCCCGAAGCTTCTTTTTGCTCTGGTTCAATTCCGTCGACAACTGATCAAGGGTCCTTTTTTCCGATAAGGACTCCAGCAACTCTTTATCCGGTTCCGGCATTTTTTGATATGAGAAATATTAAGAAACAGCTTATAAATCAGAGCCTGTTCACATCCACCGTCTCGATGCTCCCGACTCCTTTCAATTTCGACACCGCGGATTCTATCTCTTCTATCCCGCCCTGGCCGTCGTTCAAAAGGATCACCGCCTCGATCGACTTGAGGCCGAATGCGAGCGGCTTGACCTCCATGCTGTG
>CAIYYO010000126.1 GCA_903930485.1 Methanobacteriota archaeon | reverse complement strand
TGAATATGCTCGACGCAGTTTTTTCTCGGTCTATGCGTTCAAAGAAGCCGAAGCATTCGCATATCCATTCTATGTCCTGTTCGATATCCTTTTCCGAAGGTTTCTCCAGATCTCTTATGAGTATCTTTTTGGCCATTTTAGGCTTTATCAGTCAATTATTGTTTATACGATATAGTATAATTACTATTTTTGTATATAAATATCATAATATTCTATTTTTAAACTCATGATGTATAATATATTACAGAACAAAGTTAATAAATTATTAACTTCGTTAGGCCTAAGGGAGCCTAGTAATCCCGGAAAAAAAACAGATGACAAAAAAACCAGAAAGAAAGAAAAAACCGGAACGGCCATTCGACGACCCGTTCGATGCGGACCGGTTCTTTGATGAATACATGACAGGGATAGAGGACATGATGGCGGACTTTTTTGAAGGGGCCATGAACTCCGGAGGGCAGACCAAGGGATTCGTCTACGGATTCCACATGACGACAGAGCCTGACGGAAAGCCCGTGATAGAAGAATTCGGCAATGCCGCAGGGCGGGAGAACAAGCCGGAAGCGAAGATCCCCGAAGTGAAGGGTGCAGAGCTTACGGAAAGAGAGCCGCTTACCGACGTCATAGACTTCGGAAATGAGATCAAGATACTCGCAGAACTCCCGGGAGTCGAGATGGAAGACATAGACATCAAAACAGAGAAGGACGCAATTACTATAAAAGTGGACACCGAAAAAAGGAAATACGCGAAAAACATAAAGCTTCCGGGAGCCGTCAATCCGGAGAGCAGCAAAGCCTCGTACAGGAACGGAATGCTTGAAGTTACCCTAAAACGGGCTTAATAAGAAAAGAAAACAAAGTATGTAAAAGAGAGGAAAAAGATGAAAATAGATAAACTAGATCTGGAAATAATAAAACACCTCCAGGAGGATGCGCGCCTGAGCTTCAGAAAACTGGCCAAAACGCTGAAGGTACCGCACACGACAGTATTCACGAGGGCCGAACGCCTCGTAAAGAAAGGGATCATCAGCGGATTCTACGCCGACATACACCCTCAGGATATCGGTCTCCAGATAGGCTACATCATAATAGACGCCGCTCCCTCGGACTCCAAAAGGGTGGCGCAAAAGCTTGCCGCGTTCAACGAGGTGCAGGACGTCTTCAGGACGTTCGACGGCAAGGTCATATCCAAGGTGGTAGTGCCAAATTCCAAGGACCATCCCCAAGGGGGATTCGAGGAATTCCTGATGAAGCTGAACGAATGCAATTTCACAGCCTACCCGGTGCACGATGTCGTGAAATACGAGAACACGATAGCTGCCCAGACGCTGAAGACGCTCGACATCTACGAAGACAAGTAACCGATTCACAGACCGGATAGGAACGGGCTTATATCAAGAGCCCCTACAAGATAAAGCAGCGCAATCAGGACCGGCTGATGGATCAGGTATATCGGAAGCGAATTTCTTCCTACAAGGCACAGCGACGCTACAAGTTCATTACTGGACTCGTCGCGCAGACTGATAATCCTTCTACCCAGGGGATACAGGACGTTCCCGGCGAATAATCCTATGAGAAGCACGCCGAACCATGGAATGACCGGGAAATAATCGATGGTCCGGAAGCCTGCCGGCGCTATCCCCAGCCATATCAGCCAAAAAGAATCCGTCGAGAGGTTCTGTAAAAGCAATCCTGCAGCTATGAATAAGATGCCTAGGATTAGGTTCGTATTGCGACGCCTTAGGAAGGGATAAGCCAGGATTATCGATACGCCGACAAAATGCAGTATACCGAAGACCACGAATTCCTGCCTTACGAATATCCAGGTTATAAGAGTGATCAAAAGACCCCAGGAAAAGATCCATGCCCCGCGCCTCAGGTATTTCGCGTAAAGCCGGAACCCGTGGAGCCGTTCTTTCGCCCTGGAATAACTGATGGTCAGAGACACGCCGACGAGAAGGATGAAGGATCCGGCTATTATCCTTGGAACGTAGAACCATACGCCGTTCGACAGATCTATGTGAACCGTCCCGAAGTAAACGAGGTCGTAGATCGCATGATACGAGATCATCAGGATCACCGCTATCCCGCGCAGGAAATCGATCTCCCAGAAACGTTTGGATTCGGGGTCCATCAGTGATTTATTTGCGAGCCGGAGCGTATTAAGCGCTTTTATAGCAGCATCGTCAATGAGTAAACATGTCTCTTGCGGCGCTCCTACGGCCTACGAAGAAAAAAGCGGCGATCGACCTGGCCTTGTCAATCGTATGGGTGGGCCTTTTCTTTTTAGTCCCGGGTTTAGGTATCCAGAAAGAATTGCCGGGCTTTGATTTGGTCGGAATGGTCGGGGTCTTTTTCTTGAATATCGTCGTCCTGGCGGGCTTTTTTCATCCCGCAGTATGCGGCGCTCTCTACTTCTTTGAAAGACCGGAAACAAAGAACAATAAGAAAAATTCCGACGCCTATGCATCGCTGTTTTTCCTTGCCGTGCTGAACCCTGTTTCCCTTACTCTCTTATATTCGGGATACGTTTATTTCAATAATAATGTAACCAGCGTCCCCTGCGGTCTGGATGTCACAGGTTTCCCGGCCGACTCGCCCGCTTTCGCATCAGGGATAAAAGAGGGAGACGTCATCACGTCCTTGGATGGCTCCAAGATAGATACGCTGGATTCCTTCTTCAAGGCGCTTAGTGGAAAGAAGCCGGGCGACAACGTTTCAGTCGAGACCCAAAGGGGCGCGTTCGCTGTAAGGCTTATGGAAAACCCGGAAAACCACAAAACCGTTCTCGGCGTTAGCGTGAAACAAAGGTACTGCAGGAGGTGATCTAAGCTATGTACGGGCTTGTGCTCGACCTGTCGAATCCGGATATGATCTCTACCGGCGCCTGTTCCGGAGGCCTCCATCCGTATACGGGATAGGTCAGGTTCGGGAAAAACCGTTCCATGTTCTTTGAGAACTCGGTGACAAGGTGTTCTTCACCGAATACCTTCCGGCTTATGTCGTAGGTCTTTTTTCGGGTAAGGCCTTCGTCCAGCAGGCCCAGCGAGTGTATGTATTCATGCAGGAGGACGTGGAACGTATAGGGTGCAAAAAGCTCGGGCTTCGTCTCCTCGATCCTGCGAATGGGCGTTCTATTTAGAACGATTATGTTCGAGTCCACCGGATAGTATCCGCCGATGAAGCCGTGCATCGTCGACCCCATTTCCTGGAGACCCAGCATCAGGCCCGCCCTCGACCGGTTTTCCGTCCTACGGACAGATTCCTTGACTTGTTCGAATACTTCGATAAGGTCTTTTCTCAGTTTCCTTTCTTGGTCGATCATTTTGAGTACGTTGATATATGGGATAGCATATATACATTACACAAATATTAATTATCCCACATATCCGTAACTAGATCACTGCGACCATACCATCATAAGCCGGGCGAACAAGGGCCTCACCGCTGTATGACCTGATCCTTTCATTGGCTTTGGCAACGTCTCTGTAAAACCATTCGCCGTAATGCGTAAAAAGTATGCAACCGGAATGTTTTTTGAACACATCCACCAGGTCCGGAATGCCTGCATGACCGTAAGGCTCGCCGGAAACAGGATCCCTGCGAACCATGCCGCCACGCCGGATAAAGCTGCCGTCGGTCACAACTATATCAAGATGGCTGGGAAGGTTATCTGTATCGCGAATTTCAATCAAGTCTCCAGTATAAAGGACACTGCGCCCGCCTTTTTCTATAAGATATGAATAAGACAGGACTTTATTGCTGTGCACGGCAAGTATCGGCGAAACTTTGTAGGGGCCGAATGACTGCGACCCTGCAAGCACTTTCATCAATGGAAACCGGTCGTCCTTTTCCGGAGCATAGAAAACCGCAGAGGAATCTTTCAGCCATTCATCCCAGGAACCTCGCTCCATGAAGAAAGCATGGTCCGAGTGCAGATGAGTTATAAACACATGCTCCGGTCCAGGATCCAGGAACCGTTCCTCCCCGAGATCGAAAAGAAGCCTCTCGTCTACGAGCATGCCTGAATGGAGCCTGTGTTTCGGCGCCGTGCTTTCGACGTTCCCCCTGGTGCCGAGGATTCTTATTTCCACTGTCATCATATATTAAAGGTTGAGGGGAAAATGGATCTGTTTTCGAGCATCCCGGACCAGTTGAAAAAGAGGATAAAAAAAGTCCCTTTTCCAGCATGGATAGACCCTATGCTTGCGACCTTGAGCGATAAGCGCTTCGACGACCCGGGGTGGGTGGCCGAAGAGAAATACGACGGGGAGCGGTGCATCGCTTACAAAAAAAGCAAAACCGTGACGCTTTTTTCACGCAACAAATTGGTTCTAAACGATATTTATCCCGAATTAACCGCGTACATGAGATCTCAGAAGACGGACGAATTCATAGTCGACGGGGAGATAGTCGCATTCAGCAAAGGCGTCACCAGCTTTTCCGAGCTACAGAACAGGATAGCAGTAAGGAACCCCGGTGAGGCCCTGCAAAAGGAGGTCATGGTCTACTATTATCTCTTTGATATCCTCTACGTCGACGGCTTCGATGTGACGGAGCTGAATCTCCTACAAAGGCATGAGCTTCTGGAAAAAGCTCTCACCTACAAGGACCCTGTCAGGCTTACAAAACAAATAAAAGGCAAGGCTGCAGAATACTACGGCGAGGCCTGCAAAAAGGGCTGGGAAGGCGTGATAGCGAAAAGGATCGACAGCACATATCAGTCGAGAAGATCCGGAGACTGGCTGAAATTCAAATGCATAAGCCAGCAGGAACTCGTGATAGGCGGATATACCGAACCCGGCGGCAGCAGGCAGGGTTTCGGCGCCATCCTGGTCGGATACTACGACGGGAAAGACCTGGCATATGCCGGAAAGGTCGGGACAGGCTTTGACGAGGCTATATTGAAGGAACTGGGCGCGAAAATGGAGGCCCTCGAACAGGACGAAAATCCGTTCACGTCCGCGGAAACCATAAGGGGCCGGATACATTACATCAAACCCGTGCTCGTCGCAGAGGTCGCGTTCTCTGAATGGACCGCTGACGGAAAGCTGCGCCATCCCAGATACCTGGGACTGCGGACTGACAAGGCTGCCCGAACCGTTTTAAGGGAGACTCCAAAAAGGTGAATCATATGGAAAAAAACTTGAAGGACTACGGATTCGAATATACGAACGTCGATAAAGTGCTGTTTCCGGCCGACGGATACACGAAAAAAGACCTGATAGATTATTACATAAGCGTCTCCGAATCCATGCTTCCGCACATGCGCGGCCGGCCAGTGTCGATGAACAGATTCCCGGACGGGATAAAGGGTGATGGATTCTACCAAAAACAAATACCGGCGTACTTCCCGAAATGGATCAATAGGGCGTCCGTGGAAAAAAAAGAGGGCGTGACCGAGGAACTAGTAGTCTGCGACGATGCCGCGACCCTTGCATACCTCGCGAACCAGGCATGCATAACGCCCCATACGTGGCTGTCGCGCTCGGATGCGCTGAACAACCCGGACAAGATGGTCTACGACCTCGACCCGCCGGACAACGGTTTCGAACTCGCCAAAGAGGCTGCGCACATGCTCAAAGAAATCCTGGAAGGATTCGGCCTGCCTGTTTACGTGATGACAACAGGCTCGAAGGGCCTGCACGTGACTATCCCCTTAGACAGGGAACTGGATTATGACCAGGTTAGGGGCTTTGCAGGCAACATCGCAAAAGAGCTGGAAAGAAAAGATCCCAAGCGGCTTACGACGGACATCAGGAAGGATAAGCGAGGCGGCAGGCTCTTCATAGACGTGAACAGGAATGCTTATGCCCAGACCGCCGTGCCCCCCTACGCAGTGAGGGCAAAGGATGGGGCTCCCGTTGCAGCCCCGCTGGAATGGAAGGAACTCGACGACCCGGACCGGGGGCCGCAGAAATACAACATCATGAATATGCCGGAAAGGCTGCGGAAGAATAAAGACCCCTGGAGCGGGATGTGGAAAAAAACGCTTTCGCTTAAGAAGGCATTGGGCGGGGACTGATAAGTTTATTTATATTCCTGTCTACTCAAAAATATAACCACAAAATCGGACGAGGGAAAAAATGGCACCGAAAACAAAGAAAGGAAAAGGGCTGGATGCGAAAACCGTCAAAAAGAAGGCGAACCCTAGATACGATGAAGATAAAAACCCTGACGAAGCGAGAGACATAGCCAGGGACCTGGAACAGGGCGTAGACAAAGAGGAGGGGGCCGAAAGCAACTCTGCTGAAAACCAGGACGAGATGAAAAGGGTGAAAAGGGCGTCTGTCTCCAACAAAGAAGAGGAAGAAGAAACCGAGGACGAAGAGCAGAGCGAATACGGCGAAGGCGGGATAAACGAGGAATGAGCAGACGTAGAAGAGGATTATTGAACGACTTCTTTCTTCCCTTCGAGTGCTTCGGGGATTATGAAGAACATTATCACTTAGGCTGCAAGCAGGGGAATGAATCCGGTCAAAGCCGCAAGCACTATATAGACGACGCGGACAACGACAGGGTCCATTCCCAGATACTCCCCGATACCGCCGAGCACGCCGCCGATGACTGCGTCCTCCTTGCTCCGGTAAAGCCTTTTTACAGGCGAACAAGCCTCGTTTGACATTTTTATTTCTATTTCTTTTTCGTCGATAAACCAATAAGACCATAAGGCGAGCAGTGCCTCGTGATGGAAGTAAACAGGCAGACGAAAACGGCTAATCCGTAGACCCAGCTCCACGGAGCGTCTAAACGCACCAGGCCGAGCATCCACAAAACGACGCCCGCGCTGCCGATAAAAGCCCTAAGTAAAAGATCCCATCCCCCGACGTTCTCCTCGATGAAAAGTTTTTCCAAATCCATTTTCATTTCTTGACAGTTATGGCAACGACCGGGCACGAATCCGCCACATCCGAAAGATCGCAGGTCTTGCATTCGGCAGCTTTGACGGCCGCTATCCCGTCGTCTCCTATCTCAAAGCATTCCGGGCAGCTGTTCTCGCAGAGCCTGCAGCCTATGCATTTCTTCCGGTCTATCTCAATCGATGCCATTTAAAGCTATTGGAAAAGAAAATTTAAAACTTGCATGTCAACAGGCTACCGGATTAAGATTGCCGACAAAACATCCGCTCAGTTCCATGGAATACTGGTGCAGGTCTATGTTCGCATCCACGACCTCCGGGCTGAATTCGTAGCAGGAATCGTTTTTAACCCAGTCCCAATTTCTCGAACAGACGAATATCGGATATACTTTACCAGTTGCAGTGTCGGTTAAATCCAGTCGGCCTTCATAATAGCCCGCCGAGGGAATATACTCCCCGCCTGTTAGGTTAACAAGTTTGGCCTTTACGAGTACGGGCCCGGCAGACTGCGTCGAGGCAGTTGTGTTCTTAACAGGCGCAGGCCCGGCAGCATGATCGGCGCAGCCAGCAAAAACGAGGACCGCCAGGAACGCGAGGATAAACGCCTTGAATGGGCCTTTTCCCATGTTCGGAATATACCTTTCAAACCTTATATAGAGCCTTTAGGAGAGAGATATTTTTATCCCTGCGTTTCCATTCATAAACCATGGTCAAAGAAGTACATGCGGCGCACATCCTCGTCAAGGGTGAGCCGAAGGCTAAGGAAGTCATGGAAAAGCTGAAGAAGGGAGATAGCTTCGACAAGATCGCAATGGAGTGCAGCGAATGTCCTTCCAAAAAGAGAGGCGGCGACTTAGGATGGTTCACGCGGGGAAAGATGGTCCGTGAATTCGAGAACGCTGCATTCGCAGGAGAGAAAGGGGAATTAGTCGGGCCTGTTAAAACCCAGTTCGGCTGGCATGTGATAAAGGTGCTGGACAAGAAATAAAAAAATCATGGATAGAAAAACCGCAAAAGCGGGCGCAGTCGTTGCAATACTCATGTTGAATCTCTGCGTCATATCCTCGTCGCTTGCCCAGAACCAGAGCCAGGATAACGTGAAACAGAAGATCGACTGCGTGTTATGTAAGATACTGAACCTCATAACCTTAATAGCTATCCCTTTGACCTTGATAGTTATAGTGCCCTTTTTGCTGTTGGGGTTCGTCGCATCAATCATTTCCCGCGACAAGTGGAAGAAGGCGCAGGCAGGCTCTAAGGAAAAGAGGAATGCTAAGTGGATCATGACCATCTCTATCGTTTTCACGGCCTTGATGGTTTCAGCGATCCTGCTGGCCGGGATATTGCTATTGACGACGGTATTCATGGGAGACTGCGGACAAGTCTGCGGGACTGCCTGGCAGCCTGCGTCGTGAGATATTTATTTCGTCGTCACTTCGCACCCGTCCTTTGTCACGATCACCGTATGCTCGAACTGGCTGACTACTCCGTTCTCTTTCTCGTGCAGCGTCGGGTAGGCCCTCAGTGTTCCGTTCCCGAGGAGATCTCTCATCGCGAGATCCAGCCGCAGGGGCGGGATCTTTTTCGCGAGCCATCTTTCCGCGAACGGGAGGCCCTGCCGGTCTATGACTTCTTCTATTATGGCTCTTGCGTCCCTGTTCCTTGTCGGCTTCGGCGCAACGAGCGAGAATATCTCGGCATGCTTTGACTCTATGACGCGTCCGTATCCGTCGGTTGCGAAAGGTTCGATGGCGAGCGCCATGCCTTCCTGGACTTTGAGGTTGTGCGGCACGGGAATGCTCGGAATCGAAAGGCCTGCATGGAGGTCGTATTGCTTTACCTCGTGGCCGGTGAGATTCTCTATAGGCCTGTAGCCGGCAGCCGTCAGTGTGTCCTGTATGCTCTTGCCTATGTCTGAGACGAGCGCCCCGGGTTTGACGAGCTCTATCGCGCCTTCGAGGGCTTCCATGTTCGCCGCCAGCATGTCTTTGTATTTCTTCGACAGGTCGACCGTGTACGCCGTATCTGCGATGAATCCGTCCATGTGCACTCCTAGGTCCACTGAGACGACGTCTTCCTTAGTCAGCTTTAGTTCGTCGTTGTATTTCGGGCTGTAATGCGCCGTGACGTCGTTTATGCAGACGTTGACCGGGAACGCTATTCCCGCGCCCGCTTCGATGATCTTCGCCTCGATCTTTTCCGCGATGTCGAGCGCTTTTGCATTGTTTTTTACGAGTTCCCTGCTCCATTCCCTTATCTCGGAAGCGATCTTCCCGGCCTTCCTGTAGCTTTCAAGCTCTTTAGGTTCCATATTTTATCCCTGTTTCCTATTATTCATTAAGGCTTGAACCAATAAATCACCGGTAATTCAACAAAATGTTCATCGTCCTTGAGGGGATAGACGGATGCGGCAAGTCGACGCAGGCGAAGCTTCTCGCCAAATGGCTCGAGAAGGAAGGACGGGGGGTATGCCTGACCTCCGAGCCTTCGGGAAGCAGGATAGGCGTGTTCATCAGGGAGATCCTTTCAGGCAAAGTGGACGTCGATCCCAAAACGCTCGCGCTCTTGTTTTCCGCCGACCGCTACGAGCATCTAAAGAAAGAGGTCATGCCGGCATTGGACAAAGAGTCGATAGTCGTATGCGAGAGGTATTATCATTCGACCATAGCTTACCAGTCAGCCCAGGGGGTCGACAAGGAATGGCTGCAGGACATGAACCGATTCGTCCTCGAACCCGATCTGGTCTTGTTCCTCGACGTACTGCCCGGACTCGCCCTTGACAGGAAGGAAGGCAAGGAGATCTTCGAGGACAAGGAATTTCTCGAGAAAGTGTATCAGGAATACCTGAATTTCGACGAGCTGAAAAAGATAGACGGCACCAGGCGGTATGAGGAAGTCTTCGAAGACATCAAGGCTGCCGTTTCACCGCTACTTAAGAGATAGCCCTTGAGCTGTTATCATATCGCCTAAGACCTTGACGTCGCACCCGAACCTGTTCACGACGTCGATATTGGTTCGACCGTGCATCGAAAGATTCCCCGAGGTCCTGACAGAGCCTCCGACGATGGCGATGTAGGGTATTATCTGGTCGATCATTTGACGGTCCAACGTCGTCTTGGAATCTATCTCTTCTACGAGGCGTAGCGCAGCTTCCCGGCCAACGTCTTCAGCCCGTTTCCCTTTCTCGCCCAGTGCGTCTGCGCCTAGTATCGTATTCTCCGTCTCGGCGTAAAGAGTTATGCCTGAGCCGTAGGATAATGCATCAACGTATTCGTCAGCGATCGCGGTATTTGCGGATGGAAGCCGCTCGAATAAGACCTTCCTCGCCTCTTTCGCGCATCTTTCGGCTACGCGCGCCTTCCCAAGACAGGAATGGGCATGCGATACCCCCTTGACGGAGAGAAGCTTTCCCGCCTCTTTGATACATAGAGGCGCTATTTTCTTTACCGGCTCGACTACTATATCTATCCTGCCGCCCCCGGCCGGATAATATCCTCTCTCCAACCGCCCCACGTCGACCCTGTACCCCATCTTGGCCAGCAAAGGAATAGTCACATGTCTAAAATAATCCGCCGGAGGGCTCCATTTCACGTCGGTTCCGCCGCGAATCCTTATCGCAACGTCGCCGGGCGCATGAAGAGCCGGAATCATCAAAGCCTGCAGGACCAGGGTAACGGACCCGGCTGTGCCTACGTCTATCGAGATATTTCCTGACCGGATCACTCCGGGATAAAACTCTATCTCTCTGGAACCAATCGACAAGCCCTTCACCTGCGCGTCTGAAATTTCCGCAACCGCCGAGACCGCGCACAGATGCTGAGCCTTTATGCCGGGAACGTCCCTCCCTCCGCGTATGCTGTAGACCCTGACCGGCTTACCGGTCAAAGCGCTGAAAGCAACGGATGTCCTGAGGACTTGTCCGCCTCCCTCGCCCGCCGACCCGTCTATCTCGATCATTTTAGCCGTTTTCTTATTTATTCCCTGTTTCGTCCTAATAATTATTTGGAAGGTATTTCCAAAAAATCCCTAAAAATGGATGAGAAGGTTTCCATAACCCTTAACGGGAATATCCTCGAGAAGGTGGACCAGATGGTCGACGGACGGAAGATCAAGAGCAGGTCGGACGCCCTCGAAAAGATGATATGTCACGCGGTGAACAGGGAAAACGTGAAGACCGCGTTCATACTCGCAGGCGGCAAGGGGACCAGGATGAGGCCTTTCACTTACGAATTGCCGAAGCCTTTGATACCGGTCCAGGGCAAGCCTCTGCTGCAGCACATACTCAACCTCCTCAGGAAATACGAGATAAGAGACGTCATCATATCGACAGGCTACATGTGCGACAAGATAAAAGAGTACTTCGGCAACGGAAGCAAGTTCGGCTTCGACATAACCTACGTCGAGGAAAAAGAAGAGCTCGGGACAGCCGGCGCGCTCAACCTGTCCAAAGGCATGCTGAAAAAAACCTTCCTGATGTTCAACGGAGACGTCCTGACGAACATCGACCTCCACGACCTCATAGACACGCACTCAAGGAACGACGGCCTCGCAACCATCGCATTAACGCCCGTGGACGACCCCTCCCGATTCGGAGTGGCGGACCTGAAGGGCGATAGGATAATGAAATTCATCGAAAAGCCCAAGAAACCGGTCTCGAATCTGATAAACGCCGGGGTATACATCCTCGAACCCGAAGTGCTGGAATACGTCCCGAAAGGCAAAGCTATGATGGAGACCGACGTCTTCCCAAAACTCGCGGACAAAGGCCTTCTCTACGCTTATCCTTTCGAGGGGCAATGGTTCGACACCGGGACCCACGAGTCGTACGAGAGCGCTATCAAGAACTGGAAACAGATTAAATAATTTCTTAAAATGTCTATCTACAGGGCCTACGATATCAGAGGAACGTACGGAAAAGACCTTACCGATGAAGAAGCCGAGAAAATAGGAAAGGCTTATGGAACATA
>CAIYYO010000125.1 GCA_903930485.1 Methanobacteriota archaeon | reverse complement strand
GCCATTTTCGGGTGATATCTACTATTCACGGCCCAGTATAAATACTTAGCGGTGTTAAAGAATTTTCAAAAATACCTTAGACCTATCCCTGAGAAATATTTTATATTAATTCGTCAAGCGTTTTTTTAATACTTGACGAAGATTTAAATATCGCTACTGTGATCATAGTCGAACCAATGAGGATAATTGCTACCCCGTAAATAGGTTGTATTATTTTAAGATTCAACAGAATTTGAACTAAGTTAACCATAACTAATAATGCTGTTAATAAAGTGTAAAGGCCGATAAAGGATACATTCATCAAACTTAGTGCCGTTGCAATTATTTTTTCTTCGTTGTTTAAAGCTACTTGGAACCCTTTTTTCGTCAAATTTAAGACAATTGTAATGATAAAGAAGTCGTTTTCGTCTGCATTTGGGGCTATTACCCTTACTCCTTCATCGATTAAGTTGTTATTTTCGAGGAAAATCAGAGCGTCGAGGAGTTTTTTTCCTGAGACACCAGCATCTTTTGCAAGAGGATGGTTATCCATTTGGTCGAGTTCTCCTAAAATTTTCCGAAGTTTTGGCTGCTCAATGAACTGCCCAGAAGATTTTATCTTATATTCCAAGATGTAATTTCTTCCTTCGCTTTGATATAATACATTTAAAACTCGTTTCCATGCGATTACTTCTCCCTCGACCTTCTTTTTAGGAAACAAATTCATTTTTCTGATTAAAACTGTCTACTTGAATTTCTCCTTAACATCTTCCACGACTTTTCCGATGAATCCCCTGACTCCTATCCTAAACCGTAAGTCCCTGAATCCTGTTCGCCGGCCGGGCCCGCGGGAGTGTTCGTCGTCGCAGGCAGCGTGAAATCAGAGGATCCTGTTCCTGCCTTATAGTTCGTGGCTTCAAGAGTAATTGTCATATTGTTGTTCGTCGACTCGTAATACAGCATCGCGGCTTGATCGGTTCCGCAGTAGGTTCCTTCCCATTTCTGCATCCCGGCCGCGATTATACGCTTGGCGACTGCGTTGTCCTTTTTAGTCAGGTTCATGACAAGGCGGTAGCATTTTGCGCTTGTCCCTAGAACGACCTTGTCGGCCAGCGGCGTGATAGTGCTTGTCTGGATGTTGTCTAAAATTGTATCCTTCATGTCTGCCAGGATCTTGGGCGTTCTTATTTTGGAACACGTCCATGAACCGGAGGAATCGGTGCACGAAGCAGACTGGTTGTCGACGGTGTAGTATCTTGTTTCATAAGTTTTGGCTCCTCGCGTTGTTGTGGTATCCAGTCTGGTGTTGTCTCCTTTGATGTAGTAAGTTATTTGATTGGACGCCGGAGGGTTGTTTCCTCGCTGGGTAGTCACGCTGTAGGTTACGGCATAATCCTTTACCAGGGCGAAGAGGTTCGTAAGCCTGTCTTTGTAGTTTACGGCGGCGTTATCGACCGTCGCCTGGATCGTTGAAGCAGTCGCTTCCGTAGACGCGGTTTCGGCTGTTTGCCCGCCCGATTGCGTTGTTCCGGTCTTTTGTCCGCCCGTTGCCGTGGTCGCCGTCGTCTGATTCGTCTGCGTGCTTGCGCATCCTGCAAAGAAAAGCATCAATGCAATCGATACGATCAATGTCGTTTTCATTTTTTTTAAGAAGCGTAAAGTTATTTGAATTTCTCTTTCACATCCCCCACGACCTTCCCTATAAATCCCCCGACGCCTTCGGGTTTTCCTTCCGTGGATGCGTATTCGGTCAGGATCTCTTTCTGCCTCTTGGTCAGGCTTTTCGGGGTCTCGACCTGGACCTTGATCCGTTCATCTCCGAGGTCTCCGGTCTCCAGGCTGCGTATTCCTTCGCCTTTGAGCTTGAATATGGTCCCTGACTGCGTTCCAGGAGGGATCTTTAGGATCGCCTTGCCTTTCAGGGTCGGCACTTCTATCTCGTCCCCGAGCGCTGCTTGCGAGAATTTGATCGATGTCTCCATGTAGATGTCGTCTCCTTCTCTTTTGAAGACTTTGTGCGGGTTGACATGGATCACGATGTAGAGGTCTCCGGACGGCCCGCCTTTGGCTCCGGCGTCTCCTTCTCCCTGGACTCTCATCCTTGAGTCTGTGTCCACACCTGCCGGGATCTTTACCGAGATCTTTCTCGTTGCCCTTGTCCTGCCTGTTCCGCCGCAGATCTTGCACGGGTTTTCGATCACCATGCCTTCGCCGCGGCATTTGCCGCACGTGGCCACGGTTATGAACCTGCCGAATGGCGTAGACCGCTCCCTGTGTTCCTGGCCGCTGCCCCTGCACGCCTGGCAGGGCTTGCTCGTCGTCCCGGGCTTTGCGCCGCTGCCCTTGCATTCGCCGCAGGCCTCGCTCCTAGGTATGCTTATCTCGGTCTTGACGCCTTTCTGCGCGTCTTCGAGGTTTATGTAGTGATCGTATCTCAGGTCGTTCCCTCGCCCAGGACCTCCTCGCGTTTGTCCGCCGGCCATGCCTCCGAGGACGTCGAATATGTCCCTGCCGAAGAAGTCTCTGCCGAATATGTCCTGTATGTCCGAGTAGTGCGTAAAGTCCGACCACTTGAATCCGCCTTCGCTGAACGTGCTCTTGGCGCCTTCATGGCCGTACCTGTCATAGGTCGCCTTCTTCTGGGGATCGATGAGGATCTCGTATGCCTCGGACAGTTCCTTGAACTTCTCCTCTGCGGTCGGGTCCTTGGAGACGTCGGGATGGTACTCTTTGGCGAGCCTCCTGTACGCCTTTTTTATGTCATCCTCATTGGAATCCCTAGAAATGCCCAGGACTTCGTAGTAGTCGCGCTTTGCCATTTCCTACTTCTTCTCGTCCTTCATCG
>CAIYYO010000124.1 GCA_903930485.1 Methanobacteriota archaeon | reverse complement strand
TTCGCCATATGCACCGCCACCGACGTAGAGAGTGCAGTCTACAGCGTAAAGTGCCTTGTATTCCGCAGAATCCTTGGCGTTTATAGTATATGATCCGGGGCCGTCTTTACGCATGCCGTTGTACGATGACTCGTTCTCCCTCAGGCTGCAAGCGACGGCGAGGTCGACATATCTCGCTCCGACCCAATTATCGAAACGGTACAACTGCATCTTGGTAAGCGGGTCCACAAGATTCTGATTCAAAACGACATCCTCCCCGGAGGCGTAAACCTGATAGCCGCCGTCGACTGTTATTGTCAAAGTAAGGAAGATCTTTTGTCCTCCTCTGAACTGAATCAAGACATTGTTATACGAATTGGTTTTATCTAAGGAGGAGTTCAAGTAGTCATAATCATAAGTAATATTGCAGCCCGCGGAATATGACCATTGGAGGCTGGTCAACGTCGCCAGTTCTCTCCCGTTCTTTTCGACAATGATCCCGCAAAAAGAATCAGTAAATTTTTCCGAGTAATCGGCCCCAAGCAACTCGTCGGATTCCTTCACATAGCCCAGTTCGATCACATATTTCCTCAGGTTCTCCTGCTGCTCCCTGCTGCCAAGGATGGTCTCGTCATTCGGGACATCCTGCATATCCGAAGATAAATTGAAAAGCCACCGGTAGGGGATCAGGGTATACGGTTCTTCGCCACTCCTAAACTTCTCGTATTTGGTTTTGACCAAGGAATAAACAAGCTCCCTGACATCGTCAGTCCAATTTATGGGGGGAGAACCCAGATCTCCTCCGTCGAACCACCACTCGCCCTTGTTGACCGCTTTCTGGACGCTGAAACTCTCTCCGGCGCAGACCTCGTCGTCCAAAACATATCCTCCCGAAGAAACGAGTTTGATATCCTCCGGAATGGTCAAATGATATTTGAAATTATCATAATTCCAGGCGGTCTGGTTAATGGTGATCAATCCCATTATTTCATCCCAGGAAGGAGAATATCCAATGCAATCCGGGTCGTTGGACATCACCCCGTTGAAGCATTTCAGGTTGGAAAACTCCCTCGCCCGGCCGGACCAACCAGGGTCGGAGGACAATACCGCGAAATAGTCGAAAAGCTCGGCCTGATTCATGCTGCAAAATAATCTTTTAGTCTCCAAAGCCTGCGCAGACGGCAACAAAACCGCAAACAATAACGCTACCAAAACGATTCTCCTAAAAAGCGGATTATGATATTTCATGTGGAATAATCGCCAAAAATATTGTGAACACTCAATATACTATTGCCTGCATCCATATTTAACCTATCCAAAGGAAAATCACCTGTAAACGACCTCCAGATAAGGTCCGTTCCTTCCCCCTGCGTCGAAGGAAATGTCTCTTTTATCCCAGTCGTTTCCCACTGAACACGAGCTCTGCCCCAGTCTTTCCCACAAGCCTTCGGCGCCTCGAATCTGTAGTGAGACTATTCCGTCGCTTGTTACTTTTCCTTTTACGATCTCTGAGATGTCGAATGAATAACTTCCGGTTTGTGGAACGTCGCTGGACGAAGACAGGGAGCCTGAGAGGTCATAGATTGGCTTGCATTCTCCGCAGTACGGCTTGGTGCATATGTCTCCGCCTGGGAGGCATTTAACGACCTCAGGAATCTTTTCTACGGAATAGACGTTGATCGACTGTTTTCCACCGACTTCGGACGCCTTGAGATATAATTTTGCACCAAGTATTTCAGCATTTTTCGGAACCTCTGAAACATCGAACCGAAGATTGAATCTCTCGGTGGCGGGGGCGTAGAAACCATTCGATGTCTTGTAGCACTTGTATCCCGCAAACAGGCTTCCCTCGCTTGCGGAATAACAACTGTAGTAACTGTTGTCGCACGCCCCGTGCACGCCCATGAGATAGGATTGCTCCTTCAAAACAGGTCGGACGGTTTTGGAATCGATTAACGTCTTCGTGACTAGGCCGACCTGGCTGCGGCCGCAGGACTTGTAGTCGTAGGAGACCTGTATCGAGAGGCCTTGGCCTTGGACCGGCGTAACCGACAGGAGGCACTCAGCCTGCTGGCCGGGCATCAGGGCCTCGGCGTCGCAGGATATCAGCGTGCCTTCGGGCTTTGAATAGACGCTCTTTATGGAAACGGCGATTTCGCCGGTGTTCTTGACGAGGGCGCGCAAGGTGTTGGACTCGCCGAATTTGATTTTGTCTGAGCCGGCGACTGAGACCTCGACTTTAGCTTTCGCAGGTTCGACGACTTTTATTGTTTTGTTGATTCCTATAGTTCCTATCCTGAAAAAGTCCTCGGAAGAATTATAGAATATATTTTCCGTTCCCCAGTCATCTACCGTGGCATCAGGACCGGCCTGCAGCACCATTGGGGCCTTGAATCCGTGACATCCTAAAAAATCGGCAAGGTCTGTATAAAGGTAATACATGCATCTTACATGGTATTCATAAGAGATATCGACCTCTCCCAGTTTATCTGCTTGAAGGCCTCTTGAATAGTCCTCATCGCCGGACACCTTTCTCATGTCGCACAACAAAGCACCAAGGGAAGAAGAATAATAAGCAGAGTACCCATTGCCTGGCACCTCTAAAATGCTGAGCGGGGCTTTGACCAGTTCATCCACACGATCAGGTTCACAATTCGCAGGATTTAGATCAGTTTCAGAATCTCCTTGCCAATTGGGATTATTACGATGGTATTCTATCACATCATTTAACACTTTCTCCACGTCGTCGACCCAATAAATAGGTGGTGAATCGGCATGGCCGCCATCAGACCAATACTCCCCTTTGTTAACTCCCTTCATCACCGAAACCGTCTCGCCCGCGCAGACCTCATCATTTACGACATTGCCCGAAGAATCCACCAACTTAAAATCCTCAGGAACCGTGATCTTCGCGACAAAACCATAGACCCCGGCATTGGAAGGGAGATAATCCAGGGGGAGGCTAGCGGATGTGGGATCTATTTCTTTACAGGAACTAAGGTCTACCTGTTCACAATAATAATAAGAACTCCATGCATCCCTATGATTAGGATTGGCGCATAACCCTGCATAATCCCCGTAGCCTTTTATGCCGCAGTGGGTCACCGCCACCCAAGGATAAGACCCCCTGGAATACCCTAACAAGACGTACATATAGGAGACCTGAAGCGCTAACCCTGCCTGCGAAAGCAATAAGACTGCGAAGACCGCCAGCAAAAAAAATCTGTTTTTCAACCGAAGCATTGTATGATACTCCATTATATTAAAGAATGGTAAAAACGACTATAAAACCTCAAAAAAGAAAAAAATCATCGGTAGACGACTTCCAGATACGGGCCACTATCCCCGCTTCCATAGAATTCCACTTCCTGGCTCGTCCACTGGCCGACGGCGGCGCATGTCTTCTCGCCTTCGGTGCTCCATTCATCCTCTTGGCCCATCAGCTGGAAAGACGCGTATTTGTCGCCCTTGCCGAGTTCGGATTTGACGTAGTCGCTGACGTCGAGCGAGTATTCTCCAGTGCCTTCAACGTAAACTGATGATTCTTTCTTGCCTGCGAAGTCGTACAGCGGCAGGCACTCTTTGCACCAGGGCTGGGCGCATATGTCTCCGCCTGGAACGCATCCGGCCGGCGACCATTTGTTGTTTGGGGTTGAATAGACTGTTAAGGCCTGTGCTTTATGGACGGTTTTCGCGTTCAGGTAGAGTCTCGCGCCAAGGATTTCCTTGTTTTTCGGGACTGTTGAAAGGTCGTATTTCAGGTCGAATCTCCCGATCGAAGGCACAAAGTATTTTCCGTCTTTGTTGAAGCACCGGTATCCTGCGACGAAGGTTCCTTTCCTGCTAGGCGCGTCGCATCCGAAGTAGTCGTTCCTGCAGACTCCGTAGACGTCGAATCCGTACGCCTGAGCTGAGGCCGCAGGTTCGAGGTCTGTATAGCTTAGGAGGCTCTTAGTAGCGTTCGCCAGCACCCATCTGCCGCAGGACTTGTACTTGTAGTCGACGGAGACGTCGAGCTTCTTTCCGTCTTCCGGCGTGATGGAGAGAAGACATTCGGCTGAAGCGCCGGGTGCCACGGTATCCGAGTCGCAGGATACGACTTGGTATCTGACGTTTGAAGAAATCTTGCGAATACTGATAGCGACGTCGCCTGTGTTTTTCACTAGTACACGGAAAGTATTAGACGCCCCAAATTTGATAGGGTCTGCACCATCAACGGATACCTCGACCTTCGGTTTCGACGGTTCGACGACATTTACCTTCTTTTTTATCCCTATTTCCCCGATTTTAAAGAAATCCTCCCTTGACTGGAAATCTATATTGTGAGTGTACCAGTCATTAACGGTAGCATCAGGCCCGGCCTGTAAAACCGTAGGGACTTTCAATGTTTCAAACGGGCATTCCTTGAGGCATTCCTCGCCACACCCACCCATTTGCATATATCCTCCGGTCCCTCCATAGTAATAATACATGCATTCGACGACGTATTCATCATTTATGTCAATGTCTTTTTTCTCGTTGACTACGTAGTAATCCGAGGCCTCTAGACCCGCATCTTTTTTCTTTATGCTGCATAACATATTTCCTGCAAGTTCAACATTCCCCAACCCCACATGAATTGATTCCTCCATAAGATTTACCGGGATCTTGTATATTGGAATGCCGGTAAGAGGGTCAATGAAACCGTCCACAATCCCTGCTTTATTTGAGCAAATGTCGTCTTTTGTGGTGTTGGTCTTCTCATGATAAGCCATTATTTGATCGACATATGTTTCAACGTCTTTGACCCAGTAGATGGGAGGTGAATCTTCGTTTCCCCCCTCCTGCCAGTATTCACCTTTATCCAGGCCAGTGTCGAGCTTGAACTTGTCTCCGACACACAATTCATCCTCGACAACTCTGTTATCAGTGGTAACAAGTTTCAGGTCTTCGGGGATTGTTATTTTCGCGACAATGCCCCATAACGGAGGATCGACCATATCCATCTCAAAAGGTCTGTTTGGATCAACTGCCGGCTTAGTAGAATCAAATTCTTGTGTTCCGCAGATGTAAGTCCCATCCATGACTCCTGCCTCAAAAGGGCATATGCGCGCATCACAATGGGTATACGGGTTTCCGAACCCTTTCACGCCATGCTCATTAAAGCAGACCCAGGGCCACCATCCCCTGCCGTAGCTGAGGGAGACGTACATGTAAGACGCCTGTAAAGCAGATGCGCTGACAGTTAAGAGCAAAATCAAAAGACCCGTGTAGGCGAGGATTTTTTTCATCAGGTAATGCCATTGGCATTAGGGTATTACGCGTCTGGCTATAAAACCGTTAAAATAGAGAAAAAAAGGGGAATGATTCATTTATAGACGATTTCGAGATAAGGTCCGTTGCTTCCCGTTCCGTAAAATTCCACTTCCTGGCTAGTCCACTGGCCGACGGCGGCGCATGTTTTTTCGCCGTCCGTGCTCCATTCGTCTTCCCGGCCCATCAACTGGAACGAGGCGTACTTGTCGCCTTTGCTTATTTCGGATTTAACGTAGTTGCTGACGTCGAGAGAGTATTCTCCAGGCACTGTGACGTCGACAGACGATTCTTTCTTTCCTGCGAAGTCGTACAATGGCAAACATTCCTTGCACCAGGGCTGGGCGCATATGTCTCCACCCGGAGTGCATCCTGCTGGCGACCATTTGTTGTTTGTAGTTGAATAGACCGTGACTGTTTGAGCCTTGTTAACAGTTTTCGCATTCAGATAAAGACGTGCTCCGAGGATTTCTTTGCCTGCCGGAACATTGGAAAGGTCGTACTTCAAATCAAATCTCCCGACCGAGGGGACGTTGTATTTTCCGTCTTTGTTGAAGCAGCGGTATCCTGCGACAAAGGTTCCTTGCTTGCTCGGCGCGTTGCATCCGAAGTAGTCGTTCCGGCAGTCGCCGTATACGTCGAATCCATATGCCTGGGTTGATGCCGCAGGAGTCAAGTCCGTATAGTCCATCAGCTTCAGGGTGCTATTTGCGAGGACGATCCGTCCGCAGGATTTGTATTTATAGTCTGCAACGATCTCGACTCGTTCGCCTTTCTCAGGAGTCAAAGAAATAAGACACTCGGTTTTCTGGCCCGGATTGATAATTTCCGAATCGCATGATATCGTCTTAGCCTTCACGTTGGACTTGATGGCTCTGAGCGATTCATCTGTGTCTCCGGTATTTTTCAGGACTAACCGCAGATCATTTTCTTCCCCGTATTTCAGGCTGTCGGCTCCGAGGACTTTTATTTCTAGTCCCGCCTTGGATGGGTCGACCACCTTTATAGTCTTGGCATATTTAATTTCTCCCACCTTGAAGAACTCTTCCTTGGTGGTGAAAGCTGCGTTGCCTTGCGTTCCCCAATCGCCATATGTGGCATCCGGACCGGCCTGTATCACTGTCGGGACTTTCAGGGTTTCAAAAGGGCAAACCGCGTTTATTTCACTGGGATCCCCATTAAGGAAGGACATGCATCCTTCGCTTCCCCCATAGTAATAATACATGCACTCGACGACGTAGTCGTCATTTATATCGATAACCTTTTTTCGCGGACTACGAGGTAATCTGAGGCCTCCACTCCCTCCTCTTTTTTCTTGATGCTGCATAACATGTTTCCTGCAAGGTTAGCAGTACTTACACCACAGTAATGTAAATCTACCGGGAGCCGGTATATTGGAACGCCTGTAAGTGGGTCGACGAAGCCGTTCACGATCCCCTGCCTATTAGCGCATATGCTATTTTTCGTAGTGAAAGTGTCTTCGTGATAAACCAGTATCTGATCGACTACGGCTTCGACGTCGTCGACCCAGTAGATCGGCGGAGAGTCTTCGTGCCCTCCGTCCTGCCAGTATTCGCCCTTATTCAAGCCTTTGACGAGCTTGAAACTGTCGCCGACGCACAACTCGTCACCGACCACGCTGTTATCCGAGGCTATCAGTTTCATGTCTTCGGGGATGGTGATTTTCGCAACAAGCCCCCATGCCGGAGGCACAACGAATCCTCCTAAGAAAGGTCCGTTCGTAAAGTCTGTGCTGTTTTTCAGACATTTGGCAATATCGTCCGGGTTTGTTAGATTAGTGCAAAGGTCTGGCACGTCTGCGCCTATTCCG
The DNA here is from genome assembly GCA_903930485.1 of Methanobacteriota archaeon. GTDB lineage: Archaea > Altiarchaeota > Altiarchaeia > IMC4 > QMZM01 > CAIYYO01. The sequence goes on along the minus strand of CAIYYO010000124.1, from coordinate 194 downwards.
CAGGAGATTCCCAGCATTGTTCCAGCTTCGAAAGGACAGTTGCTTTTTTCAATGTCTCCCGGGGCGAATGGGTAGTAATAATTCCATCCCCTGCCGTAGCTGAGGGAGACGTACATGTAAGACGCCTGTAAAGCAGATGCGCTGACAGTTAAGAGCAAAATCAAAAGAGCCGTGTAGGCGAGGATTTTTTTCAT
>CAIYYO010000123.1 GCA_903930485.1 Methanobacteriota archaeon | reverse complement strand
GTATTACGTGTCTGGCTATAAAACCGTTAAAAATAAGGAAAAAAGAGATAAGCAATTCATCTATGGACGACTTCTAGATAAGGGGGCATTTACGCCGGTACCATAAAATTCCACTTCCTGGCTCGTCCACTGGCTGACTGAGGCGCATGACTTCTCTCCTTCCGCATTCCATTCGTCTTCCTGGCCCATCAATTGGAAGGATGCGTATTTGTCGCCTTTGCTTATTTCGGTTTTGACGTAGTCGCTGACGTCTAGCGAGTATTCTCCGGGGCTTTCGACATAAACCATGGATTCTTGTTTGCCTGCGAAGTCGTACAATGGAAGACACTCCTTGCACCAGGGCTGGGCGCATATGTCTCCGCCGGGCACACAGCCAGTAGGCTCCCATCTATCATTCGTTGTAGAATAAACCGTGACCGCTTGAGCTTTGTTGACGTTCTTTGCCTTCAGATAAAGGCGTGCGCCAAGGATTTCTTTGCCTGAAGGAATGGAGGATAAGTCGTATTTCAGGTCGAATCTCCCTATCGACGGCACATTGTATTTCCCGTCCTTGTTGAAGCAACGGTATCCGGCGACAAAGGTTCCTTCCCTGCTGGGCGAGTCACACCCGAAGTAATCATTCCGGCAGTCGCCGTAGACGTCGAAGCCGTAGGCCTGAGCTGATGCTGATGGAGTGATGTCTTTGTAATCCATCAGCTGCAGGGAAGCGTTAGCCAATATGTTTCTCCCGCAGGATTTGTACTTATACTCGGCCTTGACCTCAAGGCTTTGTCCTTTCAATGGAACAACCGACAACAAGCATTCAGTCTGCGCCCCTGCCTTAATCGTTTCTGAGTCGCAGGATACGAGTTTGTATTCCACATTGGAGGTTAGATGCCTGAGGACTATTTCGGTATCTCCAGTGTTTTTCAGGAGAATCCTTAAAGTATTCGCCTCGCCGTATTGAGGTCTGTCAAACCCCGGAGCGCTCAACTCCAGAGAAGCATGCGCCGGGTCGACCACCTTAATCGTCTTGGAATAGTTTATGTCCCCGACCTTGAAGAAATCATCGACGGATTGGAAATCGATGTTATGGATCCCCCAGTTAAATATCGTGTTTGCATCCGGACCGGACTGTATCACCGTCGGGACCTTTAGAGTGTAAAACGGGCACTGAAGTACCCCTGTTGAAGAGCGAGTCCATGTCCCCCACCCTGGACGTCCATAGCCTCCGCCGCTTCCGCCGTAGAGATAGTACATGCATTCGACGCCGTAGTCAAGGTTGTATTCGATGTCCTTTTTGCTGGCCACTTCATATCTCGAGCCTGTAGCTGTCCCCCTGCCGCTCTTCTTCAGGCTGCAGACATAGTTGCCGGCGAACTCTATCAGAACCCCCTCCTGCCAGTATGTTGATATTGGCATAGTGTATATGGGGATTCCCGTGATATCGTCGATGAAACCGTCCGGGACCCCTTCCTGCGAGCATATGTCTTCCTTTTTCGTTACCGTCTTCTCGTTATAGTCCATTATCTTCTTGACGACCGCTTCCACGTCGTCCACCCAGTAGATAGGCGGCGAATCGTCATGTCCGCCGTCCTGCCAGTATTCCCCCTTCTTTGCACTTATGACGGGTTTAAAGCTGTCACCGACGCACAACTCGTCTCCGACGACGCTGTTGTCCGCGGCAACCAGCTTTACGTCCGATGAGACGGTTACCTTGACGACAAGGCCCCATGCCGGAGGCCATATCAAATCAGGCATGGTAAAATTCTCCATAGTCTTTGTGAGGTTTTCAGCGCATTCTGCGTATTTTCTATCGTCGTCAACGAACTCCTGGCATTCAGACAAATTTGTAAAAGAATCAGGATAACCAAAACAATTTATTCCCCCCATTATGCCGTCTTCAAAGGGACAGCCGCGCGCCCCGCAAGTATTGAATGGCCCTCCAATCCCTTTCACTCCGTTCTCGTTAAAGCAGACCCAGGGCCACCATCCCCTGCCGTAGCTTAAGGAGACGTACATGTAGGAGGCCTGTAAAGCAGATGCGCTGACAGTTAAGAGCAAAATCAAAAGACCCGTGCAGAGGAGACTTTTTTTCATCAGGTAACACCCATGTATTAGGGTATTACGTGTCAAGCTATTAATACATTAAAAATAAGGAGAAAAAGAGAACCGCAGGAAAAAGCTTTTATTCAGTGTTTTCCGCATCAACCTGTTCCGGAACAACTTCTATTTCCCCGCCTTCTTTCTTTTCTTCCTTCTTTTTCTTCTTCCAGGTCTCGGCGTAGGTCACGCTGTCGATTTCCGTGTACTTGAATATCTCGGAGACGAGCGACGCCTTCCTCACGAGGAGGTTGCGGTCCTTGTAGGACTTTTCAGGGACGACGATCTCTATCTTCCTTGCGTTGATCCTTACCTCGAATCCTTCCAGGGTATTGAAGCTTCGTTCTACAAGGAATTTCAGCCTCTGGTCCTGTGTCTTGGCCTCTTCTTCGATCTTTATCTTGTAGTCGAGGGTCCTTCCAGCGAGTTCCCCGTTGAAGTCTACGCGCACGCGGCCGCCGGATACCGTCTGGATCCTCGCCGGCCTTCCGTCGAGTTCGATGATCATTCCGGGCATCGGCTGCATCTTCTGCTGTTTGAACGCCTTCATGGGTATAAGCCTTACCATGTTCGGGTCTTTTTCCCCGTATGCTTTTTCCGGCGGGAGCTCTACTTGTTTTTCTTCCCCGACGTTCAGGTCCTTCAATACTTCGTCGAGGCCCGGGAGCACCTGTTTCTCTCCTACGACTATGGGGACCGGTCTGTATATCCTTTTGTCGTCGAAGATCTTTTCTTTTTCAGCGGTCTCTTTGTCGGTGGTGTCGAAGACGCTTCCTTCTTTTATCCTGCCGGTGTAGGATATCTTTACGAACCTGTGCTCCATGTTCTTTACACTCTCTTTTCCCCACGGGGAATAATGGATTTGATATTTCGGGTTAATATTT
>CAIYYO010000122.1 GCA_903930485.1 Methanobacteriota archaeon | reverse complement strand
TTAATCAAAAAATGCCAACCATGTCGGAAAAGATCCTGGCCGCCAAGTCAGGAAGGGAAAACGGAGTAGAGCCCGGCGAGATAGTAGAGGCCGATGTCGATTACGTCATGGTCAACGATGTCACGGGACTGCCGGCATTCGAGGTGTTCGAAGAATTCAAGGCCGAGCCTTACAGAGACAAGATCGTTCTCATACCCGACCATTACGTGCCGAACAAGGACGTCGCATCCGCGAACCAGGCCAAGGCCATGAGAGACTTCGCCAGGAAATACAAAATAAAGAACTACTATGAGGTGGGAGAAGGCGGAGTGTGCCATCAACTTATGATCGAGGAAGGATACGTCGCACCCGGCCGACTGATAGTGGGCGCGGATTCTCACACATGCACGTACGGCGCCCTCGGCGCATTCGCGACAGGCGTCGGCTCGACCGAAGCGGCCGCGGTCTTTGCGACTGGAAAGCTGTGGTTCAAGGTTCCTGAAACGCAGAAATACACCGTGAACGGAAAACTGGGGAAATACGTGATGGGCAAAGACATAATCCTCCACATCATCGGAGACATCGGAGTAGACGGAGCCTTATACAAGGCGATGGAATTCTACGGCAACGCCTTATGCGATCTAGACATCTCCGACCGGCTGACCATATCCAACATGGCAATAGAAGCAGGGGGAAAGGCAGGCATCATTCCCGCAGACAAGAAGACCGACGAATTCCTGAAAGGCAAAGTGCGCGGCCCATACAAAGCAGTATACTCAGACAAAGATGCTGCGTACGTGCAGGAATACGAATACGAGGCGAAAGACATACCTCCGACTGTGGCGCAGCCTTCTCTCCCCTCAAACACGAAACCTGCGGCCGAACTTTCGAACGTCGCAATAGATCAGGCATACCTAGGCTCGTGCACAAACGGCAGGATAGAAGACCTCAGGATAGCGGCGCGGATAATCAAAGGAAAGAAAGTCAAGGAAGGAGTGAGGATGATCGTCGTGCCCGCGACCAAACGCGTATTCGAGCAGGCGATGAGCGAAGGATTGATCAAGGTCTTCATGGATGCGAATGCCTACGTGTCTGGACCGACCTGCGGCGCATGCCTTGGAGGATACATGGGCATACTTGCCAAAGGCGAAACTGCCATCTCGTCGACGAACAGGAATTTCGTTGGAAGGATGGGGCATAAGGACAGTAAAGTGTATTTAGCAAGCCCGGCCGTAGTTGCGGCGAGCGCGTTGACGGGACACATAACTGATCCCAACGACCTGAAATAAGTTCGCATAACATACCCATAACAGGTTTTATGCGAAGTTTCTTCGCATAAAAACGAGTTAAGCGCAATAGTCTTCATGTATCTTTCTGATCTCTGTCAGCGTCTCCCCGCGTTTTAGTCTTTCTTTCTCATATTCTTTCGAGGTTGCAACATGGCAAGGGTTATTCATTTCGAAATCCCGGCCGACGAGCCGGAGAGGGCGGTCAAGTTTTATTCGAACGTTTTCGGCTGGAAGATCGATAGGTGGGGTCCTATGGAGTACTGGCTTGCATCCACTGGCGAACGCGACGAGCCGGGCATAGACGGCGCCATCATGGAGAGGTCCGACGATAAAGGTGTTAGGAATACGATAGGCGTCGCCTCGCTGGACGATGCGGTCAAGAAGGTGAAGGATGAAGGAGGCAAGATCGTTGGTCATAAGAGGGCTATCCCGGGGGTCGGCTGGTTCGTCTATGCGCAGGACACTGAAGGCAACATCATCGGGATGATGCAGGAAGACAAGAATGCGAAATAGATAAATAATTATTCTTCCAGGTCCTCGATCACGGCCGCTATTCCGGTCCCGGTTATCACCATCAAGGTCCCGAAAGAGGTTATTTCTTGGTGCATGCTTACTGCGATGATGGCGTTCGCCCCTAAGGCTTCGGCTTTTTTCTGCATCTGGTCCATCACGGTCTCCTTGGCTTTGTCGATTTCTTTCTCGTATTCCTCGGACCTTATTTCGTCGTATTTGCTCATCTCTGCGAGTATGCCGCGGAACGTCTTTTCCTGGATCTCGTATTCTCCGGTTACCGTGCCCAACCGTTTAATGTCTCCTGCTCCGCGCGATCCGCTCTCTGACGTTATCAGCATTTTCTGTCCATCCGCTGTCTTCTGAGTGTTATTTGCTCTGGAGGTTATTATGATGGGAGTTGCATGGGAAAGTGTTTTGGGTTTTTTGCTCGGTCTCTTTGTGGAAAAATATGAAAAAAATAGGCCGGCCAACACCGTCTTCTAAACGAAGCTCGTCAGCGGCATGTACGACACTGCCTGTTCCAGATGCATTCCTGCGGCTTTCATATGCTTTTCAGGCATTTGCTTATGGAATTGTCGCAGGTTCTTCCTGTCCGGGCAGTACTGGCTCAGGTAGTAAGTCATCCACAATTTCTCCGTGTCGTTATTAACCTGTTCCTTCGGCATGATCCCCTGCTCTTTTTTGAGCTCTTCGATCGTCGCCATGATCCCCGGGCCTTCCTGATGGATCAATCCGTTCTCCGAGTAGTTGGACCTCCAGGTGCGCTGGTTGTTACCGATTATTATCTCGGTGTTCGGGAACCTGTGCGCGAGTGAGTCGGCTACCCACATCCCTATGTCGTGCTCGGGCTCCATGAAACCGTAGGATATGCTGTCAGCCAGCGGCACCAGGCGCACGAAGCCGCGCATCTTGTGTATCTCCAGCCTTACCGAGGATATCATCCTACGTATCTTGGCAGTCTTGGGTTCGGCCCCTGTCTCAACGTCTTCCTGCGAGAGCATCCTCGCGTAGTCCATAATCTCTTCCGTGCAGTCTCTGTGGGCTGCCAGGTATTGTATAAAGTTTTCCGGCGTTTTCATTGTCCAATCACCTCTATTTCAGGTGGGTGAGCCGCAGGCTCACCCTCCGTTTCGTGAACCCCCAACGGGGGTTCTTTCAGGTAAGCCACCTCGATAGGTTCGTGTCGCGCCATCCGTTCAATTCAAGGAACGGCTTCGCGCGGTTTATCCTGACTCCAAGGGTCTGCAGCTCGCGGTCTTTAGTCAATTTTCCCTGCCTGCGGGCCATGATTATGCGTTCGGCACTGATCGGACCGATCCCAGGGACGCGTATCAGCTCTTCATATTCTGCAACGTTCGGGTCGACTGCCGAATCCAGTGTCTGCCGTGCGATCGCGGTCTTCGGGTCCGTGTCCGGCAGGAATCCTTGTTCATCGAATGCGAGCTCGATCTCTTTTTTCCGGAGGTCGTAGACGCGGTACAGCCAGTCCATCTGGTATAAGCGGTGTTCTCTCCAGAGGGGCTGTTTTTCGCGGTCCGAGAAGCCTGTTCCCTCGAGCGGGGTGAACACGGAATAATAGGCCCGCTTTAAGCCGATCTCGTTGTATTCGTAGATTATCTTCTGGAATATCTCTTCGTCCGTTTCCCCTGCAGCTCCTACGACGAGCTGCGTGGTCTGACCGGATGGGGAAGATGTTTTTTTGGATAATTCTTTTATGTATCTCTGTCTTAGGATGATGTCTTTGATATAGTCCTTTGTCGGGCTCATCTCCGAAAGGTAGTTCTTTGAAGGCGCTTCCAGGTTTATGCTGACCCTGTCCGCGAGCTCCATCGCCTGCCGGATGTGTTCCTTCGACGCGCCTGGTAGTATTTTGAGATGCATGTATCCCTGGAATGAATATTTGTTGCGAAGGATCTCTCCGGTCTCGATGATCTTTTCCATGGTCTCGTTCTCGTCTCCCCCGGTGCCTGAGCTTAGGAACAGGCCTTCGATGTAATTGCCTTTGTATAGCTGCATGGTTATTTCGGCCAGTTCCTCGGGAGCGTAGGAATATTTTTTCCCGGGCTTCCCGCAGGTCGACGCGTTCTGGCAGTAGTTGCATTCGTGGCCGCAGGCATTCGTATATAAGGTCTTGAAGAGGCTGACGCATCTGCCATCCGGCGTATACGAATGGCATAAGCCGCCCCTAGAGACCGAGCCAACCCTCTCCACCCCCTCAACTTGCCTCTTCGAAGCCGTGGAAGCGCATACGTCGTACTTTGTTCCTGCCCCTAAGGCCCCTACTTTGTGACTGTCAACCGCCGGACCGTCCGTCTGGCTTCCCAATGAGTCGAAGCCGCTTCCGGCCGCCAGGCAGTTGATCTTCTCTGATGATGTCACGTTATATGGATAGAACAGGCTTTATAAAGGGCCGCGGTAGAGCGTTGGAAAAGTGTTTTTTCTACGTTTGAAGTTTATTCTTTGAAAACAAAATAATCTACGATGTTCGCGGACAAAGACCTGTCGGAAGTGGAGCAAAAAGTGGAAGGTGCGTTGGACGGCGTAAACCCGAAACCTGAAGCCAAGACTAATCCATTCGAGGAAAGGCACAAGCTCCTCCAGATGTCGGAGATCAGCCTGTGGCTCGACACCTACGACGACATATTCTCAGACTTCGACCCTAGGCCGTATTCGCAGAGGTCTCTGTCGGACGACTTTCTAATGGAGGCCAAGAAAGCCAGCAAGGAAAAGACTTCGGGAAGGATCGAGCTGCGCTTCCTGATACCCAGGGGCATGAGGAACGTCGAGCAGGAGGTGACGATAAAGAGACGGCTGCACGAGCATTTCAAGAAGCATTACGAAATGCATAGGGACGAGGTCTCGGGGACTAGAAGAATGAGTTTTTTTGCCATATTCGCAGGAATGCTTATGATGGTCGCTGCAACATATATCTCTTCCAAAAAGTCGACCGATTTCTTTTATAACCTGTTCATAGTCATTCTGGAGCCCGGCGGGTGGTTCATCACATGGTTCGCTTTAGACCAGTTGTTTTACGCCGGCCGTCAGCAGAAACAGGACCTGGAGTTCTACAAGAAGATGTCCAGGTGCGACATAGAGTTCCTCCCTTATTAGGTCGTATTCGCAGGTTTTGGTTCTGCAGGAGGCTTCTTTCCTCCGGACTTCTTCTTTAAGACCAGCACCACGATGACCGCGAGTATTATGAGCAAAATCAGGCCCCCTATTCCTAATCCTGCGAGGATCGCAAGAGTGACCCCATTGTTTGTTTTCGCAGGCTCAATAGACTCAGTCGTCGAGGTTTCTATTGTTTCTGTCGTGAGGACTGTATCCGCTTCCGTAAGAGTCGATGTCGTCGTCTTCTTTCCAGGGTTTGTGACCCTGGTCTGTGTTGTCGTAGTAGTTTGAAGGGGCTTTTCAGGGTTAGTTCCCGTAGCCGTATAATCTTTGTTCACCGTATATACGACAATATTGCCGAACTGGTAATTATGGTCGAGCCGTGCCTCAGACCATCCAAGCCCGGCAACGACTTCGGTCCCGCCGTCGCCGTTCAGGTCTCCGGTCGCGAGGCCGTGCACGTCCCCGGCATAATTTAGAGAAGATAACTCCTTCCCTGCTTCCGAAAGCACATGCAGGTAATTCCCGGCTCCGACGAGGACCTCGGGCTTTACGTCCGAATTAATGTCTGCCGCCTCCAGGGCATAGACGGTAGTGTTGACCCGGTATCTCCAAATAATGGCGCCTCCTCCGTCCAGCGCGTAGACGTAGGGAGTCGCACCCAGCAGTATCACGGTTCTGCCAGCATCCTTGTAGGCGTAAACCACGTTGACGTATTTTTCAGTCTGATAATTCCATAAAAGAGCGCCTCCAGGGCTCAAAACGTCCAGGCCGTGGGTCTTGCTTCCGACAAGGACTTCGGCTTTACCGTCGCCGTTCACGTCAAAGACGTCCACCGGATGAGACGCAGAACCGATGATGCCGCCGGATACGCCATAAGTCCATTTATTCTTTCCCTTGGAGTCTATCGCATAGACTTCCGCATAATCCTGCTCGTTGTCGTTCCATATCGACGCCGCCACCACCACGGGCTTTCCGTCGCCGTTCAAGTCCGTTCCCTTCACGTAGTAGACCGGGCCGTTCGTCGCATAGCTCCACAGAATCTTGTCTTTTGATGTACTGAATATATCAACGCTCTTGGCCTGCGCGCCGATGATTATGTCGTTCTTCCCGTCCCCGTCGATATCCGATGCGTCAAGAGAGTAGACGGAAGGATCATACTCTATGCTGCTCCCCTTGATCCCGCCCTGCCAGTCCAGCAGCCTTACGCTGAGGCCCATATTGTCCGTGCCTGCTAGTATCTCTTTTTTCCCGTCTCCGTCATAATCTAGGATCTTCAAGGCTTTTACGTCGCCTTTGAGGATGTATTGCCAGTTGGTGTGGCCGCTTTTCTTTTTCAAAAGATCGTATATTACCCCGTCTTTTGTAGTCGCTATCAGCTCGTTTACGCCGTCGCCGTTGAGGTCGTCGACGTAGACGCTGTTTATGAAAGTGTTTGGCTTGTATTCCCAGTCCGTGACCAAGAGGTCTCCTGCCTCCTGCGCGTATGCGTTCAGCGTGGATAAGAACAGCAGTGCGAAAAATAAGCCGGACAACCGGGCTAGAAGGATTCTTGGTTCCATGGAATACTATTGGGTCGGGTAAAGAAAAATAGGGGTCTTCCGGCTTCCAATGCCTTTTTTCGACAGCGTCCCAATTATGAACTACCAAGAATGGAAAAAAACGGTTCGACCGGCATTGACAAGACGCCGTATCACTCATACAAAGTCAAAGGCCTGCCAAAGGGCTGCAAGATGTGCGTTAAGGGAGAGAAGCTCGTCCTTTTCATCACCGGAGTATGCAACCGGGGCTGCTTCTATTGTCCCCTGTCCGACGAGAAGGGGGGGAAAGACGTCGTCTACGCCAATGAATGGGATACCGGCCATAAGAGCGGGCCTCTAACCAAAAAAGAGTTCGATATCATCGTTGAAGAAGCCAGGATGTGCGATGCAAAAGGTGCGGGAATAACCGGCGGAGACCCGCTACTCGTAATCGACCGGACAGTCGATGCGATAAAAAGACTTAAAACCATTTTTGGGAAAGACTTCCACATACACCTCTACACTACGCCTGAGAACACGTCAGCGGAAAAACTACGCGCCCTGCACGACGCCGGCCTCGACGAAATCAGATTCCACCCGAGCCTTGAAAACGACGCCCTCTGGCCGAGAATAGAGCTGGCCAAAAAATACCGGTGGGACGTCGGCGTAGAGATTCCTGTGATTTCGGTATACGAGGAGAAGACAAAAAAGCTTATTGATTTCCTTGACGGGCGCATCGGGTTCCTCAACCTGAACGAGCTGGAACTCTCGGACAGTTCGATAAACAAGCTCTCGGAAAGAGGATACACGAACAAGGACGAGGAATCGTATGCAGTCGCCGGCAGCGAGGAAGCGGGCCTTGCGCTGATGAAATACGTTATAGACAAGGGCTACAAATTCAAGGTCCACCTCTGCAGCGTCCAGCTCAAGGATTCCGTGCAGATCGGCGAACGCCTGAAAAGGCGGGCAAAGAATGCTTCCTGGGAGATGGACGAAGTAACAGAGGAAGGACTGCTCATACGCGGTGTGATATATCTCAAGGAGACTTCTCCGGGATTTTCTTACAGAAAGATCATCAAGGAGCTAAGCGATGAAAAGAGGACGGAACTTCTATCCAGACTTGACACGATGCCGGAGGAACTAGGGAAAAAATTCAGCCTGAAAAAAACCGTCTTCAAAGTCGACGACTACAAGCTGCGCCTCCTGACCTCGGAAAAAATAGCCAGAAAATTCGCCGAACGACTGAAAACCATGGGCCTGGTGCCTGCCGTCGTGGAAGAATATCCGACGAGGGACGGGCTGGAGATGGATATCGAGATGTTATAAAGACAAAAAAATCCAGTAGACAAACACGTTCACTACCGTCAGCGGTATCCCGATCCTTGCGAATTCCTTGAACGACAGCGTCTCTCCCTGCTTTTCGGCCTTCTGTATGATTATTACGTTACTTGCGGCGCCTAGGATGAGCAGGTTCCCGGCCACCGTGCTTCCAGCGGCTAGCGCCATCAACTCCTTTGACGAGGCCCCGGCTGAGAGGAGCATCGGCATATACAGGGCGACAAGAGGCACGTTTGAAATCAACTGGCTTAGTCCCACGCTTACCAGAAGGATGGCAGGCACTGCCGTTATGTCAAGGTTCGTTCCTTTTATCACATCCTGGAAAAACCCGGAATCCCAGACGCTCTGCATCAGAACGAACATCGAGGCGAAGAATACAAGAGTGCTCCAGTCGACTTTCTTCAGTATCTCGAGGCGTTTATGGCTGAAAATGAGAATTGGCAGGGCCGCAGCAAGCGCTATGTAAGTCAGTCTAAAATCCAAACCCCCTGCGAAGAAGA
>CAIYYO010000121.1 GCA_903930485.1 Methanobacteriota archaeon | reverse complement strand
CCGCTCCTATCAGGTCCGCCTGTATCGCTAATTGATTACGGTCCCTGCCCACTACCTGGTAGACCGGCTCCAGGCCTTTCTGCTTCAGCATGATGCTCGCCGGAAGGCTTCCCATAAGGAGCATCGCACCCGGGTTGTCCACGACGTTGACGGCATGCAGTTTTCCCGAGGTTTTTTTGTATTCGTCGATCTCGGCAATGAATCTTTTCGTGTCCGGTCCCTTTGGGAGGGATATTTCCGACGTCGCCAGGAACTCTTTGCCGAACCGGTCTCGTAGCTTGCTCATTTTAATACTATTAATAGATATTGTCTGAGGCCTTTAATATCCTTTTTACCTACTGTAAAAAGCGCCCATTGAAATCTTTTATTAGGGATGGCTCCCTATCAATAACTATCGTTTAATAATAAAAACGGGAGAAAAAATGACTGAAATGTTCGACGAAAAAAAGATTGAAAAAGGGGTTAAAGAGGCGCGGGAAAGGATGGACAAAGGCATGAAAGACGCACGCGAAGGCTTCGACCACAACTGGGAAAAGATGGGCGACAAGTACGACAAAACCGCCAAGATGGTCGGCGCGAAAGAGGAAGAGGTCGCGGAGAAGATAAAAGAGAACCCCTTGACCTGGGTTGCCGGGGCATTCATCGCCGGCATGATACTCGGAAGGCTGTTCTCAAGGAAGTAAAGCCTCAAAAAAATGCTAGACATAATACTGAAGTATGCCGACGACATCCTCAAAGGATTCATGGACAATGCGTCCGCGATGATCCGTTCCGAGGTCGATTATGTTACGGGCTCGATCAAGGAAAACATAGAGGCAGGGATAAAGAACGGGTTCGACGCCGTTAGGAAGGCGGCTTTTTACCTATTCATTGCCATGGGCGCTACTATGGTGGCGCTGGTCTTCATGATATGGGGGCTTGCCAAGATGTTCGAGGCGTTCTTCAAGCAGGACGGCCTTGGGTATATCGTGTTCGGGGTCGTGCTTTTCCTGATAGGAATGCTTAGCTTCTCCATGAGCAGGCCTAAATGAAGTGAACTTGGAGTAGGCTTGGCCATGGAGTCGGCTTTAATTTTTTTGGTAATTCTACCGTACTTCATAGACCTTGTCCTGTCCTTCCTCCTTGTCTATTTGATGGCAAAGGCTTTCAAGACAAAAGCCGGCGTTAAAAACTGCTTCCTGATATCTTTTGCGGTATCGGTTGCACTGATAATACCCTTCGTTCTCCTATACGCCGGGATCCAGGTCTATTTGCCATACATGACCTGGATATCGTATGCAGCGGCGGCGTTCGTGGTTTTATTCACGTTTTATTCCTTCCTCGGCTCGAACAAATACAAGTCGGTCCTTTCATCATTATTGTACATCTCTCTTTACCTCCTTGCCATGGCGGCAATAGTCAAAACCGTCGACAATGCCCTGACTGATGCGAATCACGGTTCCAAAAACGACAACTCATTCTATCTGACGAACTCGGCGATGGCCCACAACGGCTCTTCCTGGAAGAACTGGTTCATCTCCCAGGGCATACAGGAATCACGTATCGATGCTTTCCCATTCCAAAACGGCATAAGCCAGGGATCTGTAGTCAACATACAGCCCGCAGGGAACGTGGTCTTAGGGGACGTGATATTATACCAGAAAGACCCGTCAAATGTCGGTTACAACGTGCTCGCAAGGGTCGTCGGGATAGTCGAGGTAAAAGACTGGAAGATAGGAAGGATAGACGGTTCCATAGATTGCCTAAAGGAGTCAGACTACGCAGAAACGTTCATACCTTGGGCCAGGAACCAGAGCCTCACGGATTCCTCTTTCAACTTCTACATGACCAAGGCAGACGACAAGAACGTGACACGGCAATGCAGCGACGGTATCGCCCCGGTGCTGGATTCAAGGATCATCGGCAAGGCGGTATAAGAAAAAATTCATTTAAGGTTAGTTTCAAGAACTGCTTTTATGCTTGCCTTCGGAACCGCGCCTACTATCGTGTTAACCGCTTTTCCGTTCTTGAAGATTATCAGAGTCGGTATGCTCCGTACGTCGTATTTTTCAGCCAGCCCGGGGTGTGCATCGATGTCAACCTTCCCGATGAATACTTTGCCCTTGTACTCTTCGGTAAGCTGGTCGATGGTCGGGGAGAGCATCCTGCAAGGCATGCACCACGAGGCCCAGAAATCCACGAGGACGAGAGGGTTTTTCGTCAACGCCTCGTCAAATGTTTTTTCGCTTAACTCAGTCGCCATGGGATAATCTAAGTAAAATAAAGAAATAAAGCGTTTACCAATGGCCAAATGCCATATACGAACTCACTAAGTTATATAACTGTACTATCACGAGGAACAACGCCGGAGGCAGTAGGCCCATGATTACCGCTCTATGGCTGGAAAATCCATAGACCTTTTTGATCACGAAGATGTTCGCGGCAAGCAGCCATAATAACATAAGGAGGTTTTTAATATCCATCCAAGTTGACAGAGTCGAATACATGAGACAGTTGCCAAAAGGGCAGTCAGGGATAAGCATAGTAAGATCCAGAAACAACAGGACGAACGGGACTAAGGAGGCGTTGGCTGCGACCCGGAAATATTGGGCAAGGGACGCCTTTCCTTTCCCGATGTATTTGGACAACAAATGGAATACGATGATCGGGATAAGCAAGATCAAAGGAAAGACTATGAACCAAACAAAGAATCCTTCCAATAATATAATACTGAATGTTGTTGTCTCAAAGGACCCTAGAGACCACGATTTATAGTTCACGAAAAGAAAGATAAGACCATAGACGGAAATTATCAAATCAGTGATCACAATCGTTTCAAAGCCGTATTTAGTAGCTTTAGGTTCTTCGGCCAGCCGGTTGACAGCGTCTTCTT
>CAIYYO010000120.1 GCA_903930485.1 Methanobacteriota archaeon | reverse complement strand
TCGCTTTAATAGTCTCAACAACGACTGTAGGATTAACCTCAACTGAAAACTCCAGAACATCTTTCCATGTGTTGTCGCCGACCAAGTCCTCGAATCTCTTTTCCTCCGAATACCAGTTGCCTAACTGTATTCCAACCCATGCAGAATTGCTCAGGTATTCGACCGCGCTCAGTCCGCCGGCTCTCTCCTCTGCCAGCGCGTATCCAGCCATCGCCTCAACCGCTTTCCTCCAGTGCTTGCCCGGGATCTTCTGTTCAAGCAATCCGGTTCTTATGTTCTCGGATGCACGGCCGGTCTGATCCTCTAACGGTATTGTCAACTCGCTCTTCGTGTATCGGCCGCATTGATTGCGGTAATGTTCGTACGCCTCGCTCTTTGGCATGTCTTTTACGCCGTCGAGTACGGCGAGGATCGATCTCCTCTGCATGTCTTCGACCTGGTTTTTGTATCCTTCCTCGTCTCCGGCCACGTAGGCTGTGAGTATTTTTCCTTCGGTTTTTTCCTCGGAGGTGATCAAAGTGACGTAAGCGGGCCCCTTTTTCCCGCTGGCCGGATGTTTTACTTGCAGCAGATAGACCCATTTGGTTATTTTTCCTCTCTGGAAGGCCGGATACGGGGCTATCGCGTAATTGTCCGAGTCCTTCAACAGCGGCGGCAGGTCGTACATGTAGTCTGCCCCTAAGGCTGCTGACAGCTCTTTGCCGTGCCTTACTTTTATGTGCTCCTCGCCCCATGTCCAGTCGCTGGCCCTTGGCTCCGGAACAGAACTGGTGTTTTGGATCCTTGCCTCAGTGATGTGATCCTTCCTTGAGCCCTGGTTGATTTTAATTATATCCCTGAAGAAGATGTTCGCATCACGAAGCTTCTCATTCACGTTATCCATTCCAGGTAAACGGTTTAAGGCCTCGTGGACTTCTTCGAGGAATACTGCGTTCTTTCGCCCGACCTGATTCTGGGATAGGAGCGACTTGATCAGTTTGATCGAAAGGTCAACCCTCGCCTGATCGGATTCGTTTCTGACTGTGATCCCGACGGTCTTTACGAGGCTCTCAGCCCTCGCAACGGCCTTCTTCCCGTGCTGCAGGTCGAAGCCGTGGTCTATGGAATTGATCCTCTGGATGTCGGCTTGCAGAGCGTTCAACTCGTTCATTCCCAAGGGGGAGGTTCCGCCCATGCCGATGAGATTTTTATCAACAGAGAGCAGTTGTTCATGTCTTTTATCGACTACATTTGCCCCCAGTTCTTCCATCAGCTTGTTAAATTCTTTGGGATCGTATGCAAGGCATAGTTTCTTGATAAGATATGCTTGGCGTTCTTTTCCTCTCTGGGTTTTGCAGTGTAGACTGTAGGCGTCGTATGCCCATTTCACGCATAATTCGGCTACTTCGCCGCCGAAGTATATGTTTCGTACGCCTAGTTGTTCGAGTTTCGAGAAGGTATTCAACCATCCGTTCTTCGGCTCAGGGTTTGCTTTGTAGGAGTGTATGACTATGACCGGCACCTTTATTCCCAGTGCCGCTATCTCTTCGATGTTCTTGAGAAGCTTTCCATCGGCTTCCTCGGCGTCTACGAATATGGGCGTACCGCTTTTCTCGAAGACCTCCTTTATCCTTGCAAGATATTCTGTCCGGGCACTTACGTCTATTTCTCCATTGCTTAAGTATTTCAAATGCACCAGCATGAAAGCATCTCCATTGTATTTGGCGAGAAGCCACCGGGTTATGGCCTCATCGTCCCGGTTCATGCTGTCAAGTGTCATCACCTTCCCAAGTGAATCATAAAGTAAGTGCGCCTTTCCTTCTTTTGCAAGGAGCTTCTCTATGTCATCTAAGAGATAGGTGGTAAGACCACTTTTGCGTAGCCAGTCCAGGATTGAGTTTTTCTCAGATGATTCGGATAGTGTATTTACAAGGTTTGTCAGTACTACATTGTAGTCTAAGCCTGTTTTCGCAGCGTTTCCAGCGTGTTTCTTTCTTTGTATGAACTCCTTTGCCGTAGGCAGCCCCATCAGCATGGAACCCTTGACATAGTCGTTCAGCAGGCCCGCTTTTTCAACCCGGCTGTATTTCTCCTCACTTAGTGCGGTTCTTACCAAGTCACCTGCCCGG
>CAIYYO010000119.1 GCA_903930485.1 Methanobacteriota archaeon | reverse complement strand
TCAGCGAGTCCAGGGCGCCGTCGAGTATCCTTTCCTTTTCAAGCACTTTCTGGTTCTTCGAGGCGTTGTCGAAGAATTCCTTGACCTCGCATCCCTTGGTCAGGCCTTTGTCGCTGAGGTACCAGACCCTTCTCTCGTGGAATCCGCCGGTATACTTGTTGGTCGCCCAGTCCCAGACCCCGCGGTCTCTTCCAAGCAGCTGAACGACCCTTTCAAGCGGGCTGTGGTCGCTGGTTATCGCCCAATATTCGTAATTGCTTCCGACCTTCTGGTCCAGGCCCGTCGCCGACTTCCTGGTCCCGAAGAAGAAGGTCTCGTTCTCGTGCATGTATCTGCTGAGTTCGTCTATCTCTTTGTATGACCAAAAAGTCTTTTCTCCCTCGCCGCCCTTGCCGTTCACAAGCTCGAAACCGCGCCGCCCGATGTTCTCTATGACGACCATCTTGCCCGCAAGGCGCGGATCGCTGTTCACTACATCCTTCAGGTGGCCTATTATCGGGCTCTCGTTAAGCCTCTCGTCTTCGACCACGATGACTGCGCCTTTTCCTGCGAAGTCTTTGACCTCCTTGGGCAGCCTAAGGGTCTCGTCGAAGCTCTTTGCAACGGTTATCTGTTCGGCTCTCAGCTCTGCCGGGCCGCCAGCCTTGACATATTTGTCGATCCCCGAGGTTTTGCCGAGGTCGACCTTTAATCCGTAATAGAGTTCAAGAGACCTCTTCACTCCCTCAAGGGTGCCGGAAAGGAGCGTGAATCTCGCGCCGCGCACTTCCCTGGCGTAGTTCACGTACTGCGCCATGGTGATGGACATCGAACCCGAACTGGTCTCCAGTTCTCCAATCGCCTGGCGGAACTCGTCGCGCGTTCCAAAATCAACGTCCTGCTTGCTGACCCGCGAGTCTACGATATGTACCGCGACCGCATGGCCGAGGCTGCTGAAGCGCATGCCCTCGTTTGGCTCTCCTCCGAGGCCGGGCCTGACTCCTTTTCCGTCTATCTTTCCATAGTCCACTCCCTGAGACATGCCTGCGAGCACCCATGCCCTTGAGTTCAAGGCGTCCTCGAGGCGGTTGATGTCTAAGTTGCCTGATTTGTTGAACAGGCCGTCCTGCTTGACCGACTGCATGAAGCTGTTGTAATCCGCCTCGTCCTTGAAGTAGCCGGTGTCCTGGACATATGTGAACCCTTTAACATCCAGTGTCTTGACGATGTAATCCAGGACCTCCTGCGCATAGCCCGGCTTCATCTTCCTCCCGTCTGCATCCTTGGTAACTATGAGGTTGGATAATTCGTCACTCATCTTTGCCTCGATCCCGGCCTCTGCCTTGAACTGGCACAGGACGCGGTCGACCAGGTATCCGACAGAGACCGCTTTCTCCGGGGCCGTCGTATCCAGCTTCGCGACGGCTTTACCGTCCTCGCCAACTGAGACGGTATAACTTACCTTGTTCAGCCACTCGTGCGCCTCGTCTATCCTCCAGTCAGTATTGCGCGTAAGTACCTCGTCTATCCTGGCATAAGCGTCTCGGACGTGCTGAGGGAAGCTCTTCTGGCTGGCGAACTCCCTGGCGAACGGTCCGACGTCTCTCGGGATGTATATGACGTCCGCATTCTTCAGCCTTGCCCCCAGCTCGACCGGATCGCCTTCCAGCGAACGCAGGTATTCGAATTTTATTCCGAATTTCTCGTAGATCGCCTTGTTCTCGAGGGCCTGCTCGACCTTGGAGCCGTCTGAGAACTGGACGATCGACCTCTCCCTGGAAGGGTAGAATATATGGGTGATTATGTCGCACAGCGGGATCAGGGCCTTGGTCTTCCCTATGCCTGTGCCCAGATTGAATGCAGTATCCGGGTTCGTGAGGAGCTTCATTATCGCATCAGGCTGATTCGCCCTGAGCAAAAATTCCTTAAGGGCCGCGGGGTCTGAAAGCGTGGACTCGAATGTCCTCATCACATTGTTCAGGTCTTCGGCGAGCGCGGACCGGATCTTGGCCTCGAATTCCTGCCCCTTGAGCCTGCCCTTGGGCACGATGGTATACTCCTTTCTCAGCTTGCCGGCCTGGTCGAGGTTTATGCTGATGTAGGAATCCTTGAGCACGCGCACTATCTCGTCTTCAAGCCGTGCCTGTGTGATATGCTCTATCCCTCCAGGTTTTTCCGCATCCGTCAGCTTGACGCCGGACTTCGACAGTTCCAGCTCGACGCACGCCCTCGTCGTATCCCTTATCCCGGCGAGCGCGGACTCCATGTGGCTTCCGTGTTCGCCGAAAATCATAATACGCCTTACGGCTCCGTCGGCCTGGATAAAATTTATCGCCCTTGTGATCTCTACATGCGTTACTCCTGCAGACGGATCGAACTCCGAAAGGTATTTTCCGAACTGCGGAATGACTGCCGCATGCCCGGTTCCGTCGACCCTTGCTATCGAGAATTCCTTCACAGCAGCGTCGACCCCGTGCGCTTTGATATATTTGCCAATGTCGGCTCCCTTTGAATCGATCGAATGCAGCGCGTTGTCTAGGCCCATCTTTCTGGTGTAGTCGGCGACGCGCTCGACGCCTGCGACTTTTACCGCGTTGGCCCCGCGGTCGGACAACATTATCTTCAACGCATCTTCTGCGCCTAATTCTTTTATCAGCTTCCCGACCGAGGTCTTCCCAATGTCTTTCCCGGACTCGGCTATTCTATCATACGCAGGTTTGGGATCAGGACCGAGTCCGTGCTCGATGCGGCCAAATGCCTGCATCAATTGCCCTGCATTGTCGGCTCCGACCCGGTCGATCATCTCAGGCACCCTCGGGCTTGGATGGAATGCAAGGAGCGCGTCCATTCCCCCGCCTACGAGGAATGCCGACGCCTTTTCAGGACTTAATCGGGCTGCCAGCTCGGTTACTCTCGTGCTAAGCTCGGGCGTGATCCTGTCGTATCCCGCATCCGCCGCTATCCTTGCAGAGGCTTCGGGACCGATGGCCTTGACCATATCGGATACAGCCAACGGGTCGTGATTGTATGCCCGCAGCGCATCCCTGCCCCCTGCTTCAACGAACTTTGCTGCTGAGCCGGAGAGGTCGTGATTCATCCTGTCAAGCATCGGCGCATATTCGGGCTTCAATGTGAGCTCGCCCCCCACCACTTTTGCAACGTTTGCGACAAGGTCCAGTTTAATAGGGTCGATCCTTATGATCCCGGCTACTCTCTCTTCCACCATCGACCTGATTATGCTAGACCCCTTCGCGTCTGAAAGATATGCATCCATCGCGCCTTTGCCGCCTATTTTCAGGAACTCTGCCGCGCCCTTGGGAGTCAGATCCGCGCTCATCCGAGAAAGGATGGGATTGTATATCTCGTGATTGGCGACAAGGTCGGTTCCGATCGCTTTCGCAGCATAGCCTGCGACGTCCGAGCCGACGGAGTCTATCAGCTTGACGGTCTCTACGGGGTTATCCCGATATATATGGAAAGCATCCCTGCCGCCTTTCGCGACAAAACGAGAGGCAGCGTCCAAGCCGATCTTTCCAGTTAGCTCGGTCATCAGAGGCCTGTATTCGGTAGCGATCTGTATCTTCGACGTCCTAAGGTCTATCGGCGTCCGGAATTCCCTGACCGCCGCATCGACGCCCCGCGTTTTCAAGATTTGGCCGAGGTCGCTTCTCGAATCCATCGCCCGAAGGGCATTGTCGACGCCGATTTTTGTCGAAAAGTCCTTGAAGCGGTCCATGCCTGCGACGCTTATCGTTTTCGCGCTCCGGTCAGACAGCATTATCTTTACCGCATCGCCTGGGCCGAATTCTTTCAGAAGCCTTGCGACTCCTTCCTGCCCGGCGGCTTTGCCGTAGTCGCTCAATTTCGCGATCGATTCAACGCGGCTTCTCGATGGATCTAGGCCGGACAAAATGTGCTCTACATTCCCTGCCCCGATGTTGTTTATGAAGGTCGCTGCATCTGTTCCGCCGTATTCGTTTATCAGCCGCACGAGGGTCTCGGGCTTGATGATAATATCTTTGCCTGCATCGACGCCCTTGAAAGCGGTAAGCGACGGATCGCCTTGGCGGATCGTCGACAGGAATTCTCCCATGTTCTTGCCGCCTACTTCACGCATGGAGGCTATCGCAAAGCCGATGTTCTTGTCTGTGAGTTCTGCTCCGGTGAACGATTTGACGAACTCGCCGGCATATTTCGCATCGGTCTGCCTTATCAGCTCAATAATTTTCGGAGCGTTTACGCCGTCTACCTTGTAGTCGCCGGCAGTCTTTAAGAATTCCGCCACCGCCTTTGCTGAGGAATCCCTCAAGGCTATTTCGTCGACGCCCTTGCGCAATATCACGCCGCTGTCTACGCTCTGCTTCATAAGCTGCACTATGCCGGGAAGGTTTTCCTTGGTCAATGTGAACGTGTTATCCCTCATAAATGAGAGCTTGTCGTTTATGCTTACACGGTTGGCGACCGAAGCCGCGTCCATGCCTTCCAGCAATCCTTTACTCAGATAGTCGGCAGGAGCGCCGACGCCTTTGGATGAAGCTTCCGTCAACCGGCCTATGAGATCGTACTTGGCCGGATTAAATCCTTCGACCGGGCAAAGGCTTTCAAGCAGTCTTCCGGCAGTCTCTGCGCCCAGCGATTTAACCAAGTTCCCAACGGCGACGCTGTCATGTTCAGTCGGGCTGTAGGACGGGTGCTCTTCCATGAATTTGGAAAATTCGGCGCCGCCGACTGCGGTTTTAAGCCTGCCCAGCTCAGTCATCTCGCTCATCGCCCTCAAAGACAAAAGCTGCTCTCCTGAAAGCGCCGGGGACTTGATGCCCGCGATCCCTTTAACGTCCAGGCCTTCCAATGCCTCCGGATGGTACAGGCCGCCCATTTTGTCCGGGAGATTGTAATCGCTGAACGCCGTGCGCAGATTCACTTGACCTGCCTGCGCCAGCATTTGTGTCGCGCTCACTTCGGTGACTGCGCAGACGACTTCGTCGGCGGACATGCTGTAGGTCTCCATGGCGTATTTTATCAGGCTTTCAGCCCTGACGTACTCTTCGCCGCTCGGATTCCAGCTCCGTTCGCCCATCTTCCACTCCATCACGGATTCTAGAGCGGAGGCTATTTTCGGATCGAATTTCAGTGCGTTGAATCTTTGCTTTAAGTCGAACATCCCGGATATGTTCTTGAAAAGGAGGCTTTTTTCAGGGTCTATCACCTTGCCGCTCATGGTCCAGGAATTCTCGTCGCCGAATATCAAAGCCCTGGAAAGGTCGTCGAGGACTAGCTCTCGTTTACGGGTCAATTCCATCTGGCGCACCATGTCGTAGCCGAATTCCCCTTCTCCCCCGCCTCCGCCTAATCCCGCAAGCACGCCTTCTAGGCCGAAAGGCTTCAACCGGCCGCCGGATAGTCCGTCAAGGAAATTCACAGGGTAAGACCATATCGCGCTCTTCGTCGGCCAAAGCAGATACCATATCGAGCCTTCTTCGCGCAAGGCTCCAAGCACGTCGGAACCCATAAAGGAGCCCTTAAGCCACGGGAACATCTCCTCAAACAAGGTCATCCGGTTCAATAAAGGAATCCTCTGCAATGCCGAGATGCCTACGCCTGTTTCCATCAGCGGGCCGAGCTCGAGGAACATCTTGAAGCCGCTCTTGTAAAGGTCCCAATACATCCCGCCCCATTCAGAAGTGTACAGGTTTATCCCTCGAAGATTATTGAAACGGCCGTTTAGTATCTCCATCGCGTCATACTCAAGGGCCTGCGCGTTAAGCCCAAGGATCTCGGTAGGCATCAGGAACACAGAGAACTTGTGGGCGTTCACGGCCATGGATGAAAATTTCTCAGCGATCAGAGTCGGCTCATAAAAGCTCTCAAAGTATCTCCTGCTCATCGCGGCCGTCTCTTCCAAAGAAAGGGCTTTGATATCCTTCAGCACTATCACGTCGATGGATTTCTCCGCGCTGGTCAGGAATTTTTCAGTAAGCCCGCTTATCCCGACTCGCATACTTTCAAGAGAGAAGGCGCCTTTCAGCCATCCGAGCACCGCCCCGCGTTCGAATAAAAGTTTCTCCAGTCCGTTCTTGAGGCCTATGACGGAATCCACGCCGCCCCAGTTGAAGGCCAGCTTCACCGCATGGTCCCAGATACCGTTCACTATCCCCCAAGGCGTCGTCTCGCCCAAGAATTCGAAGTATGCCTTCCACCCGACGGGCTTGATGCCCCGGAACGAGCCCAGGACTTCATTCCTGCCAGTCGTGTAGATGCTCAGCGCCTCGGCTTTGACTACGCCGCTGCCGAACTTGACGGCTTTAAGCCATTCAAAGGTTTTAGTGATCTCGGGAAACTCTTCAAGAAGGGCCGGCTTGATGCCCTTGATAAGACCGAGAAGCCTTTCCACCTGCGGCAACTCCCGGATGGAAGGGATGATCTCTTTGAGGTAATTTAACAGCTTAACTATCTGGGGAAGCTGTTCGGGAAGCCACTTGATGAGCTGGAACGCAGCTTCCGCCGCTTTTGCGAGGGTCGGGAACTTGGAGGCCAGCATCGCGAGCCTTGCGCCGATAAGCCCCAACTTGGCAAGCACGCCTACCGCTCCGAGCGACAATATGAGAAGGGCCAGGTTCAACGCCACCATCCACACAGTCACGTCCCCATCCCCGTATCCTGCAACGACTTTGACCCAGAAATTGTCGCCCCACGGGATAGGCCTGTTCCACCAAGGGATCTCAGCCGTTTTCGTTCCTTTGCCCGGGGCAGCCTCCACGGGATATCCATCCGGCAGGGCGGGAGGGTCTATCTGCGCAGGCGTGTTCGGCATAGAATTCGCAAGCTGGTCGTGTATCATCGAATTCCGCGCAGTATGCTGCGCCTGGTCCCTGTCCAGGATCCCGTTGAAGTGCGAGACGAAGGACATCATCAGACCCGAGACTAGGACTATGAGGATGAGCGACGTCCACTTGGTTATGATCAATTCCTCCATTTTTGTCTCGGGAACTTTTTTTAAGGACTAAAGTGCAAATAGCTTACAATGCCCATTTTCAAGGACGACAAGGAAGGCGTGAAGGTCATAGCCGAGGTAAAGGAGCATTCAGAGGTAATACGGAAACTCTCCGACGAAGTGAAGATGCTCCGAAAAGAGGTCGAATTCCTTTCCACCCTTGCCAGGAAAAACGAGGAAGCCATCGTAAAGTACGAAAAAATCATCAATGAAAACAACAACAAGATCAAGCGCCTGCTCGAGATACTGGAGCTGGGCGACAAGATCTGATGTGAATTAGGC
>CAIYYO010000118.1 GCA_903930485.1 Methanobacteriota archaeon | reverse complement strand
GTCGGTGTGGGGCAGGACGGTGCCGTCAAAACTTAAAGGACAGCTGGACGAGTTCGGCTACTGGGTCGAGCCGAAACATTCTGAAACAAAAAAATAGAAAAAAAATAGATTCTATTTGTCGGAGTATATGTCGAGGGTCTTCAGCGTGTCCGTGTGTATCGTGTTGTCGAATTTCACGACCTCGTGTATCGGATAAGCCGTGAAGTTGCAGTCGTCGAGCTTTGTCAGGAACTCTTCGAAACCGACGTGGGTCTTCCCGGTCTGGTTAGGCACTACGACCTTTGAAATGATCTTCCCGTCAAACGTCCGGTATACGTTCTGCACCTCGTTCATCGTCGCAAGCTTCTGCGCAATCTTCTTGGATTCGGAAGGCGCTGCGTCAATTATTATGACCCCCATCTGGAGGCCCAATTCGTGCGGCCGCAGTACGGCGGAAAACTTGCTTATCACCCCCTTCTCCACTAACCTCTCGGCCCTCGTGAAAACGGTCGTATGAGGGATGCCCAGGGTCTTTCCGAGTTTTCTGAAACTCAGCCTAGCATCATCCTGCAGGTGTTTAATTATCTCCAGATCAAGTTTGTCAATCTTCATTTTACAGTTTACCTCTTAAATTACGGTTCAAAAGATTTGACCGGCAATCCTAAAACAGATAAAAATTTTTGTCGGTTTAATTAATGATTTACTCATATATATTTAAATACGTCAGAAAAAAGTTTAAGATTCCGACAATGGAGATAGTACCGGTGATGGATGTCAAAAACGGGAAACTTGTCCGTTCTTCCGACCCTAAGGGTAGAGAGTTCCGGGAACTTAAAAGCACCCTGACCTCCTCCGCAGACCCGCTGGAGCTCGCGGCAGTCTACGAGCACATCGGTTTCCGGGAGGTGTACATTTCCGACCTCGACGGCATACTGGACGGCAAGCCGGATTACGAATTCCTGAAGAACGTCTCGATGCGCTGCAGGCTTACGGTCATGGCAGACATCGGGGTCTGGACGATCGAAGACATCCTCAACCTCGAGAAGGTGAAGCCCGTGATCGCTTCGGAAACGTTCTCGTCACTTAACGCTCTGGGTTTTCCAAGAGACTTCGTCATCAACATCGACGTAAAGGACGGAGTTTTCATGTCCGGGATGGACGTAGGCCTGAAGGAGTTCGTCAGGATAATCAAAGACTCCCGCACGGTTAACGAGATCCTGCTGACCGATCTTTCCAGAGTCAACCTTGCCAGCGGTCCGAATCTCGACCTATGCAAATACGTCCTCGGCGAGCTTCCCGGGAAGACCTTGATGTACGCGGGCGGGGTCAGGAATATGCTCGACATAGAGATGCTTTTCGAGCTGGGCGTAAAGAAAGTCCTTGTCGGCGCGGCCCTGAATACCGGCTCGATGCTGAAGGAGATATATAAAGGCCTGTCGAGCAGGTAGGAAAAAGGTTTATTCTTCGGTTCTAGTATAAACGCGTTCGGCCTTGAATGGCCTGAATTTTACGCCGTCTGCGGCGTAGAACTTCGTGAACCACTCATAGTAGTGCAACCTGAGGCTGTGCAGGAAGACTATCAGGGATTCGAGCGCGATTATTCCCGCCGTTCCTGCGATGATTACCAAGAGCCATACCAGCGGACCCACTAATGGAAGGGCGTTCAGCGGCTCTGCCACGGAAAACAATGCAAGGAACAGGCCTCCGTGGACCAGGGCGAGGGCGAATATCCGGCTGTATGATATGCTGTTGGACAGGAATATCAGTGAAGTGTCGAAGACCTCGAACCCTCCTTCCCCGAGCTGGGTGGGCAGATGATGCATGTCAAACTTGGGAAGGTGCTGTATCACTTCGCTGAAGAGTATGATCACGAGCGGTACGGGTATCAGCATTATTACGGTCCCAAGATTCTGGCCCCACTTCCCGAAGTCGGTCCAGTATGTCATGAACAGGTAGACTGCGCCGTAATACAGCCACAGCTTGGGCAACGGCCCGGCCAGGGCCGAAAGATACTGTTTCTCGGAAATCTTGTTGATGAAGCCTAGCACCATTCCGGAACCCACGTGAACCACTCCGACTAATATCGCCAGCTTCAGGAATTCTATGGTGTGGGTCGCGTCGGCCAGAGGACTGATCAACGCCGTTCCAGCTGCATCTTTTACGAAAAGCGGGAGCTTGAATCCGAGGAGCTTTAATTGTTCTTCCTGCCCCATCCCGAACATCTCTCCATAGATGAACCCGAAGAGCATTGCGAATATGCCGCACGTCATGACGATGACTCCGAGGCTGTATACCCCGCGGCTCGTCTTCGCCAGCTTCGCAAGCACAAGGCCTATGAGGACCAGTATGAGCCCGTGCCCCACGTCCCCGAACATCAGGCCGTAGAAAAGAGGGAAAGTGATAGCTAGGATCGGCGTAGGGTCCAGTTCCTTATAGGACGGGAGTCCAAAGGTTTCTACGAGGACTTCGAAGGGCTTGAATATCCCTGGATTGTCCAGCTTGGTAGGAACGGTCTCGCCCTTTACGGGCCTTGTCGCCTTCACGATGGCGTGGCCGTGAGATATCTCCTCTATCTTTTTCTCCAGTTCGGAGTAGTTTTTGTCCGGGACCCATCCTTCCAGGACGTAGACCCTCTTCGTCTTGGCCATCATCGAGTTCGTGTCTGATATGTCTTTCTCTATCTGGACTATCTCCCTCAAGGAGAAGAGCTTCTCGGCATATTTCTTCTTGGCTTCGGCGAGGTCTGCTTCGAGCTGTTTCTTCTCGGTCTCTATCTCGCTCAGCCTGTGAGAGATCTTTGTCAGGTCTGATGAAGCAGTCCCGGGGCTTAGCACGAATCTCTGGAAATCTAGTCCTTCCAGCAGCTTATCCATGGCCTGCTTATGCGCTTTAGGCGTCAGAAGCACCATGGCTATCCTCTCGGATTTGTTGGCCTCTTTCAGGACGTATTCGATGAGGTGTTTTTTGAGCGCTTCTTCGAGCTTGTCCAGGTCCTGCGGCGCAATAGAACCCGCGACCGCGTACAGGAAACGGGATTCTCCAAGGGTCGATGAATCGACGCTGAGCCTGGACAATGCTTCGAGTACGGTCTTTTCCGGAGCCAGCCGGGCCTTTTCTTCTCCGAGCTCTACGAGCTTGTCCGACTTCTTAAGAACTATTTTCTCCATCTCTGAGACGAGTTCCTCTACCTTGGAAAGCTGCTTCTCGGATTTATTGCTCTTCCAGGGCATCCTGCGCGGCTCCTTTTTAAGTGAGCCGAAGAAGTCCCTTTCCTCTTTTATCCCGAGAATGTCCAGCAGATAATATATCCTGCCCAGTAGCTCAGCAGACCTGCCGGATGTCTTGTTTTCTATGACTGATTCCAGGTTCTTTGCATCGGCCGCGGTCTTGACGTCAAGGATGTGGACGTTCCCAAGCTTCGAGAACTCCCGCATCACGTCTTCCAGGTACTGGTCTAAGACGACCACACGGAGCTTACTCATCTGCGCAGGCTTAAGCATTTTTTATCTTACCTTGGTGTCTATTTTTTATGTTTATCTTCTTTGGCCATTATGTTGTCGATTGTGTAAGCCCTGAATATGTCGCTGTTCGAGATTATCCCCAAGAGCTTGTCGTCCTGGACTACCGGGAACCTGCGCACGTTGGTCTTGTCCATGAGCTTTGCGGCCGCGACTGCGTCCATCTGGGGTGTTATTGTCATAACGGGCTTCGTCATCACGTCGCCGACTTTCAGCTTCTTGACGTCGTCTCCCCTTGAGAAGACTCTTGATATTATGTCCTTCCTCGTGACTATCCCGTAGACATCGTTATCCGAGTTCTTCTGGACTATTATGGAACTCACGTGCCTCTCGACCATCGTCTTCATCGCTTCCTCGACCGGGGCATCTTCACTAATCGTTATCACGCCTTTGGTCATGACTTCCTGAACTGTTGGCATTTTTACTCACCTGATTTATATTTATTTCGTTTTAGCTTTAACTTTTTTAGGGATGACGTTGTCAAGGGAATAAGCCCTGAATATGTCGCTGTTCGATACGATGCCGATGAGCTGGTCTCCCTCCCTTACCGGGAACCTGCGGACGTCGGCCCTTGCCATAAGGCGGGCGACCTGCATTATATCCATCTTTCGGGTGACGGTCATCAAAGGCTTGGTCATGACTTCGGACACAAGCACGTTACGCGGGTCTTTCCCGTGGCCGATGACCTTGTTGGTCACGTCCTTTCGTGTGATGATCCCGTCGACGTCGGCGTTCGAAACCTTCTCCACGATGAGAGAGCTCACGTGCCTCTCGGTCATGATGCGAATCGCCTCGTCTACTGTCACTCCTTCCTTTATAGAGATAATCCCCTTTGTCATTACATCTTCGACTACTGGCATCTTTTCACCTGTTCAATCTGCGGCGGTCGCTGTACCATAGACCGGTGCCGCCCGTGTTGTCTAGCTTGCGTATGCTGGCTAGTTCTTCAAGCCTTGACTCGATATCAAGAATGTCTTTTTCGGTTATCTCTTCCATCTCGTCGGCGACCATGCTGCATATGGCCGTCAGCTCCTTGTCGTTCCTGTACCTTCCGGCGTATTTGCTGCAGATCTTCCTGACCTCTTCCGCATCCTTTCTCTTCAAGGTATGCAGGATGTCCTTTATTACGTAATGGCTTGATAGGATCATTTTATTGCTTAAATATTTTTTGAAAATAAAAAAAATCCTGTTGTCCGGTTCATGGAGCAAGCGTTTCGTTACGTTTATTTAGCTCCGATACTGAACAACAGCATAAACGCGATTAACAGGCCGTATATGGCTATTGCTTCCGCGAAGGCGACATAGACCATCGTTTTTCCGAACATGTCGGGTTTTTCTGCAATCGCTCCGATACTTGCCGAGCCTGTAGCTCCTATCCCGTAACCTGCTCCTAGGCCTGTGAGTCCTATCGCAACCGCTGCGCCTATGGCCACCATTGGGTCAACCATTTTTTTATTTCACCTCCTTTTTAGTTATTTGTTTTTCTAAGTTTATATCGACTGCTCTGCTTCTTTCTGCTTCTTTCGTTTCACCATCTTGAGCCGGAAGAAGCTTTCCCTTTCCATTTCTTCGAGCCTGGACGTTATGTATCTCTTCGTGTTCGTCAGGCGCGGGATCATTATGTATTCCAGGGAGTTGACGCGTCTCTTCGTCTTCTTTATCTCTTCGCCAAGCCTCCTTATTGTCTCCTCTGTCTCTGCGAGGCGGATCATGTCCATGTAGGCTTTATCGAACTTTTCCTGCGCGTCGTCGAGCTTTGACGACGTGAATGCCGAGCCGTAGGTCTTTTCCTGCGAGGCCTTGTTCTCTACCAGCTCAATCTTCGGTATCCTGACGCCCATAATGTTCCTTGAGGAAATATTTAGGGTGCCCTTCTCCGGCGAAGTCGCAGCATAGCTTTCCACGTTCACCGTGCCTGAAAGGGCCTCGGCCGTTATCAAGTCCGGGTACGCGGAATTCATAGTCTCCGCGAGCGATGCCCTGGCACCTTTCGCCTTGTCTATTATGCCGAAGAATTCCGTCACCAGGGAGTCTCTCTTCTCTTTCAGGAGCTTGTGGCCTTTCTTTGCCAGCTTTATCTTCTTGTTTATCTCGATAAGCTCCATCCGTGTGGGAGAGATCCCTTCGACTATGTCGGAAGACATTTTTCTAATCCGTCAAACTATTGTTCCTTCTTCTTGTTCTTGGGGTGGTATTTCTCGATCCACTTCGGGCTGACCCTCTTCAAGTCTCTTTCAGGCAGCACCGACAAAAGATCCCATCCGATGCTCAATGTCTCTTCAATAGTACGGTCTTCGTCCGGGTCCTGGTTCGTGAATTCGGATTCGAATCTTTCCGCGAATTCAAGGAACTTCTGGTCTCTTTCCGTCAGGGCTTCTTCTCCGACTACGGCGACCAGGTCTCTCAGGTCCCGTCCTTCGGCATACGCTGCGTAGAGCTGGTTAGAAACGTCCTTGTGGTCTTCACGGGTCTTACCTGGTCCGATACCCTGGTTCATCAGTCTCGAAAGACACGGCAGGACGTCTATCGGCGGATAAATGCCTTTCCTGTGCAGCTGTCTTGAGAGAACGATCTGTCCTTCAGTAATGTATCCGGTCAGGTCAGGGATCGGGTGCGTTATGTCGTCGCCCGGCATGGTCAGGATCGGTATCTGCGTGATTGTTCCCTTCTTTCCGCGAATCCTTCCCGCACGTTCGTAGCTCATCGACAAGTCAGTGTAAAGGTATCCTGGGTATCCTCTTCTGCCCGGGACTTCTTCTCTTGCGGATGATATTTCACGCAGGGCCTCGCAGTAGTTGGTAAAGTCCGTCATGATGACTAAGACGTTCATCCCCTTCTCGAATGCCAGATATTCCGCAGTGGTCAATGCAAGCCTGGGCGTAATTATCCGTTCAATGGTCGGGTCGTCCGCGAGGTTGATGAAGGAGACTATCCTTTCAAGAGCGCCGGTCCTTTCGAAGTCTTTCCTGAAGAACGAGGATTCTCCTGCCGTGATCCCCATGGCAGCGAATACTACCGCGAATTCTTCTTCTTTTCCGAGGACCTTTGCCTGCCTTGCTATCTGGGCTGCGAGTTCGTTGTGCGGTAAGCCGGCTCCCGAGAATATCGGCAGCTTCTGTCCCCGAACAAGCGTGTTCATGCAGTCTATCGCTGAAATCCCTGTTTGGATGAATTCTCTAGGGAATTCCCTTGCCGTGGGGTTCATCGGGTATCCGTTTATGTCCAAGCGGTCTTCAGGGACGATCTCGGGCATCTTGTCTCTCGGCCTGCCTGCGCCGTCGAATATCCTGCCCAGCATGTCCTGCGACACGGCGATGTGCATGGTCTCGCCGAGGAATCTTGCCTTGGTGTTCTTTGTGTCAAGGCCCGAGGTTCCTTCGAACACTTGTACGACTGCCTTGTCCAACATCGCGTCAAGGACCTGCCCGGTCTTCCTTTCTCCGGTGGACGTTTCGATCTCTACGACTTCGTTATAGCAGACGTTCTTGACCTTGTCTACGACCATCAGCGGCCCTGAGACCCCTATAATGCTTTTGTACTCCATGACCATTTTGTTACCTCGCTTAACCTTTAAGCTCTTCCTCCATCTTTTTAGCCATCTTGTTGAATTCTTCCTCGAACTTGTCTTCAGGCACGTACTTCATCTTGGCTATGTCATCTATCACCGCGACCTTGGAAATCTCCTCAGGCTCCATGCCCCTGTCTATGGCACCCATCGCGTGGGCGTAGAATTTGAGGATTGTCTTAAGCATCTTGTACTGCTTCTTCGGAGAACAGTATGTGTCGACCTCGTGGAAGGCGTTCTGCTGCAGGAAGTCTTCACGGAGCATCCTCGCAACGTCAAGAACGACACGCTCTCTTGCAGGAAGCGCGTCCGGTCCGACAAGCTGGACGATCTCTTCAAGCTCCGACTCCTTCTGCAGGATCGTCATCGCCTCGACTCTCATCGTGTTAAAGTCGTCTCCGACGTTCTTCGCGAACCAGTCCTTCAGGTCGTCTGTGTAAAGCGTATACGACGTAAGCCAGTTGATGGCCGGGAAGTGCCTCCTGTCCGCGAGCTTCGCATCAAGTGCCCAGAAGACCCTTGTGACACGCAGCGTGTTCTGCGTCACCGGCTCGGAAAAGTCCCCGCCCGGCGGAGATACCGCGCCGATAATAGACGCCGACGCTTCACGGTTGTCTTTGCCCAGGCACGTCACACGGCCTGCCCTTTCATAGAATTCAGCAAGCCTCGAAGCGAGATAAGCAGGATAACCTTCTTCTCCAGGCATCTCTTCCAGACGTCCGGATATCTCCCTCATCGCTTCCGCCCACCGGGAAGTCGAGTCAGCCATCAGCGCTGCGTTGTATCCCATGTCCCGGTAATACTCCGCTAGAGTGATCCCGGTATAAACCGAAGCCTCCCTTGCCGCGACCGGCATGTTCGAGGTGTTAGCGATAAGGCACGTCCTCTCCATCAAAGGCAGGTTGTTCTTCGGATCGAACAGGTGAGGGAATTCTTCCAGAACTTCCGTCATCTCGTTACCTCTTTCACCGCATCCGACATAGATAATGACCTGTGCGTCGACCCACTTGGCGAGCTGGTGCTGCGAAACGGTCTTCCCTGAACCGAAAGGTCCGGGAATCGCCGCAGTACCTCCCTTAGCCAATGGGAAGAACGTGTCGAATATCCTCTGACCTGAAATGAGCGGTATGCTGCTCTCCAGCTTTTCCTTTATCGGGCGCGGCTCCCTGACCGGCCAGACCTGCATGCTGGAAATTTCATGCCTCTTTCCGCCGTCCGATATAACACAGACCGTGTCAGTGACCTTGAATTTGCCGCTGTATATGTTCTCTACCCTGCCTTTCATCCCGTGAGGCACCATGACCTTGTTCTTTATGACCTGGGTCTCCTGGATCTCTCCGACGATGTCGCCTTCTTCCAGTTTATCTCCTTCCTTGACGGTTGGAACGAAATCCCACTTCTTCTCCTTGTCTATCGGGGGAACGATGATACCTTTCGTGATATAGTCTCCGGCCTGCTTTTGGATCAGGTCCAACGGCCTCTGTATCCCGTCATAGATCGACTTCAATACGCCCGGGCCGAGCTCGACCGACAGCGGTCTGCCCGTTCCTTCAACAGGCTCGTTCGGTTTAAGGCCGGAAGTCTCCTCATAAACCTGAATGGAGGCGACGTCGCCCTTTAAACGGATAATCTCCCCGATCAGATTCTTGTCTCCCACACGCACGAGCTCGTGCATCCTGTTACCCCTCATCCCGTCTGCCTCGACTAGAGGACCTGCAACCCTAATGATTCTTGCCATTTTAGCTTTTTTTATTTCTTTAGCTCGAAACCGATAACGTCCTTCACCATCTTGCTCACGAAATCCTCGCCCGGACCGGACCGGTCGGGAATCTCGACGATCACCTTGCCGACCTTCCGCAGTTTTTCTATCTCCCTTTTGGAACTCTCGGCTAGGCCGCACGTTATCAGTATGATCTTTGCCTGCTCGCTCACCTCGAGAAG
>CAIYYO010000117.1 GCA_903930485.1 Methanobacteriota archaeon | reverse complement strand
TCGCCGGCTTGCGCGCCTGCGGGAAGCCGGAGATGAACTTGGAGATGTTGTAGAGCTTCTGGATGAACTTGGCGGAGCCCCTGAGCCTCTCCTCCGAGAATCTCAGGTCGCTGCCCAGGAGCGCTTCGCTGGCCGCGAGCATCGCGCAGGCGCAGGCAAAGATCAGCAACCTTACACAAGCCGAGCCGAACCTCGCTGCAATGATGACCGAGTACGCCCAGGCCGAGGAGAGCTATAAGACGCTTTCGGAGAAATACGACCAGGCGGGCGTGGCGGAGAACGAGTTCAGCAAGAATGGATCGCTGGTGCCTGGTTGGTCGCGCTATGCCACGGGGCCAACCTGAACGCGCCGGGAATAAGCAGGATACAAAAAGACGTGCAGAAAAACGACCCCGTAGCCATAATGTCCCTGAAAAACGAATTAGTCGCCCTAGGAAAAGCCAGAGAATCGACTGAACAAATGCTCAGCATGCAGAAGGGAACAGCAGCCGAACTACAAAGAGTCATAATGCAGCCGAACACCTACCCGAAACAATGGCGGAAACAGAAGATATAAGACCATAATACCAAAATCCTAAAGATGTACGAAAACCCGATACCGAACATAACAGTCTGCCCCAAGTGCAAAGGCAAACTCGAAACAAGAACAGACAGCCTAGTATGCCACAAATGCAGACTGGAATACTCGATCAACGACGGAGTGCCGATAATGCTGGTAGATTCCTCAGAAAAAGCCGGCTGAAGCCGATACGTCGACGTCTCAAGGCTGTTTACATATCCATTTACACAAGCTGAGGCGCAACTGACTTTTGCAGTCAAGCGTCTCAGCGTTGGTCATATTCGTTTCGCAACGCTGAGGTGGCGGAGCATGGTTTAACGCGCGGGCCTGCTAAGTCCGTTCCTCGCAAGGGGAGCTTGGGTTCAAATCCCAACCTCAGCGAATCCCTTTTTGCCGGTCGAACCGGCATGCCGGTATAATCCGGCATTTTTAAGAAAAAGAAAAGTTATTTCATTCCCAAAAGAAAATTGGGGGGTCTAAAGACCCCACGTGGTAGGGGAGAATCAGGATTATGCCCGAACAGGGCATGCAGGCTTTGCCTGCATAAAACTGAAGAGGGGCTGATGCCCCTCTGCGGTTTGGGCGAGGGTTCAAATCCCAACCTCAGCGAACCTTCCTTCTCTGAAGGAATTGCTTCAGCCCCAAAATGCCCAAGGGGCATGTCCCAGGGGGACAAAAAGGGAAGCCCCAAAAATCCGACTGTTACGGGCTTTTTCATCCGGAAATACCAAATAAAGAAAAGGGGTTAGAAACCCTCAGAAAGGCGACAAAAATGGCACAGGAAAAGAAAAAACACCCCATCTCCGAGATGGCGGGCGCAAAAAAACACCCGATACAGGAAATGAACATAGCCCTAAACAAAAGAGACAACAGGGCACCGATCAGAGGAGATTTCAGCATGAATCGGGATGAGAAAGACGGAATGAAACGAGTGATAGATACTGCGGCAAAATTCCAGCCGTATAAGAAAAAGGGCCCGTAGATCAGTTCGGTAGATCGTCCGCTTGGCGTGCGGGAGGCCTCGGGTTCGAATCCCGACGGGTCCAACTGGTACCCCTTTTCTTTTCAGGGAAAAGAAAAGTGCTCACGACCCCAAAAGAAAAGATTATTTCATACGCCACACGAGGGGAGGGTCAGGATTATCCTAAAACTGGTGCCGGGAAACCGGCACGCGGTTTGGGTGGGCAATCCCGACGGGTCCACTGACTACGCCCCTATTTCTCCTTTTCAGGCATTAATTTATACCCTAATCCATATAACTATTTCTTGATTTAGAAGGAGTCTAAACCGGGACCGTGGGGTAGCTTGGCCATCCTTCCAGCTTGGGGTGCTGGAAACTCGCGTTCAAATCGCGACGGTCCCATGAATTCCCCCTAACGCATCCGGAACGCCCTAAATTCTGGATTTATAACTGTAAGACGAAATAATTAGCTAAACAAAAAAACGCCTCCGTGGCTCAGACTGGCAGAGCGGCTGACTTGTAATCAGTAGGTCGAGGGTTCAAATCCCTCCGGGGGCTATCCGTCTACTTCTTTCCCTGATCCCAATACCTGGTCTTTTCTTATTCCGAGTTGGGTGTCTGGCAGCAGCAGGTGTGGCTCCTATGGTATGGGCATAGGTGGTTTCCGAACGATTCGATCACTTCTATGTGTTTTCTGCATTCCATCCCGCTTACCCTGCATATTCCGCCGTCGTCGTATCCGATGCCTTTGCAGAAGGACTGGCAGCTCTTGTAGGTCTTGCCGTCCTCGGCCGGTGCCGTGGTCGTCGTCGTGGTTTCTTCGGTCGTCGTCGTTGTGGCAATGGTCGTATTGCTCACGCTTTCGTTGGTCGTTATGTTTCCTGCATCGCATGTTGGCAGTATCTGCGAGTAGCCGTACACTATCAGAGCTACCAATACGAAGCCTCCCACCATATATATCTCTTTTTTCATTTACATCCCTCTTTTTTTGATCGTGAATTCTTGTCTCTATCAGTCTTCTTTTTTGGGCATCCAGTTCTTCCATTTAAGGACGCCGAATACTATGGCTGCGGATAGCAGGCTTGCGAATATCAGCGAGGATATTATGAATTGGTATCCCAAGTGTTCGGCTATCGGCGCTATGCCGTATATCGTCGCCAAGGTGTTTGGTACGAGTATCGCGGTGCCTACTATTGCAAGCCATGTGGCAAGCCAGGCCAGGCGGTTGTTGAGCATCTGGAGCTGGTTGTTGTAGATGGTCTGCAGGACTTCCAGGCCTGAGGCGAGGACTTCGCTCATGTGTTCCGAGAGTTCCAGCTGATGGTTTATGTCCGACGAGAGCATCGTTATCCGTTCGATAATCTTGGTATCGTCGGTCACGACTTCGGCGTCGCCGTACCTGAGGCTGTTGACGACGTCCAGGGTGGCCCATAAAGCGTTCATGTAGGTTATGAGTGCGTGTTTCATGGAGTATATCATCGGGCCGGCCTTGTTTCTAGGAGTCTTGGGGTCGTTGAGGAGTTCTTTGCTTATCTCGTCTGCCTGCATCTCGATCTCTCTTAGGTGGTCGAAGTTTCTGTCGTTGTTTTCGTCTAGGATCCTTATCAGGGCGAGTGTCAGGGAGTCCTGCCATGCGGCGTCGGTGGGTATTTTTCTTAGGAATGTGTCTGCGTATCTCGAGAATCTTACAAGACGTACTACATCGCTTCCGGACAGCGTCAGTATGAGGCCTTTGCGCATGAGGATTACCAGGGGCTTGACGGTTACTTCGAGGTTTTTGACCGTGACCGCAGGTACTAGGAGGCCTAGCTCTACGTCGTTATCTATGTACTCCGAGTAGCCGGTCCCTTCGGTCAGCTTGCCCACGAGGCCGCTGGTGAATCCGAGGGAGGCGGCTATTTCGTCGCCTTTTATCTTCAGGTCGTCGACGAGATAGTTCGTCCAGGCGACTTTGGCTTTTTCCAGAACCGGCATCAACTCTTCGGTCGTAGTGTATTCCACCCTGACGACTTCGCCGGATTTGAGGAGTGCGGCGCAGAACTGGGCGTGGCTTGTGATCGCCCGAGGCACCGTTTTCTCTTCAGAATTTTCGTTGTCGTGTTCAGCCATGCCGCCCTCCCTGGTTTTAGAATATTGATTACATTAACGGAATACTAAGGGCTTTTGGGCATAAATAAGGGCTTTTAGCCCGAGATTGCAGGGAAAAAAAACAAGCAGGAAGGGATATTATTTAATTTGCTTGATGGATTTCGAGAGCTTTATTATGTGGTAGCCGCCCATTATCGGTTTCAGCTGGATCAGGTGCTCCTCGTTGCACTTAGGGCATACGACTTTGTGCTCTATGGAATCGATCCTTGCCTTGTGCTTGAATTCCTCGACGCATTTGCCGCATTTGAAGACGAAGTTCTTGGTAAGTATGTCGGTCTGTCTGGAGCCGGCGGCCGCAAGGCCTGACGCCGTGAGCCGATCCCTCATCCGCCTTATGTCGTTCTCTATGAGGATGGATTTG
>CAIYYO010000116.1 GCA_903930485.1 Methanobacteriota archaeon | reverse complement strand
GCCTCCCTCTCCCTTTGAACCGTCTATCTCGATCATTTTAACAATTTATCTATATTTCTTTGGTTTCTACTAATAATAGAATATGGACGAAAAAGTCACGTTCTCTCTCAATAAGAACATACTCTCAAAAGTCGACCAGATGATCGACGGGAAAAAGATAAAGAGCAGGAACGAAGCGCTGGAGAAGATGATCCTGCGCACTGTCAATAGAGAGAACATAAAGACCGCATTCATACTCGCAGGCGGAAAAGGCACGCGAATGAGGCCTTTCACTTACGAATTGCCTAAACCCCTTATCCCGGTCCAGGGCAGACCTCTCTTGCAGCACATACTCGACCTCCTGAGAAAATACGAGATAAGAGACATCATAATCTCGACAGGCTATATGTGCGACAAGATAAAGGAATATTTCGGGAACGGAAGCAAGTTCGGACTCGACATAACATACATAGAAGAAAAGGAGTAACTAGGCACCGCCGGTGCGCTGAACCTTTCAAAGGACCTCCTCAAGGAAACATTCATCATGTTCAACGGAGACATCCTCGCAAACATCGACCTGCACGATCTGATAGACTTCCATTCAAGGAACGAAGGTTTGGCGACGATAGCTTTGACCCCGGTGGACGATCCCTCGCGTTTCGGCGTCGCGGACCTGAAGGGCGACCGCATCATGAAGTTCGTGGAAAAGCCTAAAACGCATATATCGAATTTGATAAACGCCAGAGTATACGTCCTGGAACCCGAAGTCATAAATTACGTTCCCAAAGGCAGGGCCATGATGGAGACAGACGTGTTCCCGAAGCTTGCCGCAGAAGGAAAACTATTCGGTTACCCGTACGACGGCCAGTGGTTCGACACCGGAACGCACGAATCATACGAGAAGGCTATCAAGCACTGGAAGAAAATAAGATAATAAAATAGAACGAAGTGATAAAATGAGTATCTATCGCGCTTACGATATAAGGGGAGTATACGGAAAAGACCTGACGGACGCAGAGGCAGAGAGGATTGGAAAAGCCTACGCGACGTACGTCGGCGGAGGGGATATCGCAGTCGGAAGGGACTGTAGGCTGAGTTCTCCGTGCCTGCGCAACGCCCTCGTCAAGGGACTCGTATCAGCTGGCTGCACCGTGACCGATGTAGGCATGGTTCCAACGCCGCTCTTATATTTTACGATCCAGCAATACAAAAAAGACGGCGGAATAATGATAACAGGCTCCCACAACGGCCCGCAGTACAACGGATTCAAGCTGTGCAGAGGGACCGATACCTTATACGGCGAGCAGATACAGGACGTGGCAAAGATCGTCGCATCCGGTAAATTTTTAGAAGGAAAAGGGAAAGTAATAGAAAAACACGTTCTCGAAGATTACATTAAATACGTAAAGGAGAGAGCAAGCGTAAAGAAAAAGATCAAGGTAGTCGTGGACGGAGGAAACGGCGTAGGAGGCCTTATAGGGACCCGGCTCCTAAGAGAGATGGGCTGCGACGTAGTAGAACTGTACTGCGAACCAGACGGGCGTTTCCCGAACCACTTCCCTGACCCGACTGTGGACGACAACCTAAAAGACCTCATAAAGACAGTCATAAAAGAGAAGGCGGATTTCGGC
>CAIYYO010000115.1 GCA_903930485.1 Methanobacteriota archaeon | reverse complement strand
TTCCGACGATGATCCTGTTCACCTTCGGCGTCATGATACCCCTCGTTTTCATCCTGTTCATACCGGCCATTTCCATGATGGGCCTCGACGTAGGGTCGCCGGAGGCGATATTTGCGATGCTCGGCGTCATACTCGTCATAGTATTCGTCCTAGCGGAATTGATCCTGTCCAAGAGGCCTGTCTCGTTCTCTGCCATCGAGGTGCGCCGGGACCATCCAGGGCTTCCGTCGCCCGGCAAGGTGAAGATCGGCAAATCCGAGGTCTCGATCGTTAAATTCTCCTTCCTGGTCGCGCTTTTTATCTGCCTTTTCAGCGCTCCGTATTTCATGGGTTACAAGGACAAGTTCATACAGGAATGGGATACCCTGCCCATAGTCATCGGCATCTTCTCCGGGGTCTGGATGTATTACTGGCTTGACTCCAGGGACAGGATTAAGATCAGGGACATGATCCTCCGTGCCGAGGACGAATGCATCGAGTCCTGCTTTCACATAGGCAACAGGCTTATGAGCGGGATGCCTCCGGAGGAGGCGCTTATCAAGGTCTCGGAGATGCTCTCGACAGGCGATAAGAAGACGTACCTTAGCAGGATACTTGAGAACACGGTTAAGAACGTAAAGTACATGAACATGAGCCTGAAGAGCGCCTTCTTCGACCCGGAGAAAGGCAGCCTCAAGGACGTGCATTCCGGTTTGATCCACGGCCTCCTCGGCTTGTTCGCTAACAGCATGGAGAGGGGCGTCGATGCGGCGGCCGAGACGCTGATCCATTCGGCCCAGCACTTCAGGGAGATCCGCAAGGTCGAAGACGACCTGCGCGAGACGATCTCGAACACGACCTCGATGACCAAGTTCTCTTCCACGATGGTTGCGCCGGTCCTGTGCGGTTTGTCGGTCGCCATGACCGAGATATTCATCGCGATAATAGAGAAAGCGACCGAGAGGCTCAGGGAGCAGTCCCTGGAAGGCGCGAGCATCAGCATCATAGCTCCCCCCAAGATGGGTCCGGACGTGATGATCATGATCCTGGGCATGTATTCACTGATGCTTTTGCTTATCCTTATCCGTTTCACTGCCATCATGGAGCACGGGGACGACGAGGTCAAGATAAAGTACGAGATAGCGAAAGCGATACCAAAAGCGCTCGTCGTATTTACTGCGACGTTGATCGCAGGCAAGCTTATTTTCACCAACATGATGCCGACGATTTGAATGAAACACTAATATGAAATGCAAGACTACGCTAAACAGTTCGAGGACGAAGAAGCTGTGCATCGACTGCTCGAGATGCGGCGGCGCCGGGAGCCTTGATTCCCCGCAGTGCCTTAGGCAGGCGATGGGTTTTTTGAGCATGAACCGAGTCGACGAAGTCAAGTTCATGAAGAAGGATTTCTCGGAGCTTTACCTGAAGCACGAGATAGAGATAATCTACGAACTTGTGGACGTCATAAAGACTTTCTCTGAAGACAAGGTCTGGCTCACGGTGAAGTGCAAGCTTAAGGAGGACGAAGAAAGGTACAAGGCCTTCGTGCAGGATATGATTTCGGAATTCTTCTCGCACCCCGTGAAGGCTTACGAGATGCTTGAAGGAGTGATAAAGCAGTATCGGGCAGAGCTCGGATACCTGGACGAAGCTACTTACAAGTATCAGGCGACCTCGTATCTTGAGAAGTTGCATGCTAAAGGGCTGGAGGGTTACATACCGATAGTCGAGCGCATCTACGAAGCCGTTGGAAGGACGAGATTCGTAAAAGCGTATCGCGACGGCACCCTAAAAGAGCTTCTGAAGCCGGTGATCCAGCCGACGTTCATCGCTTCATACGTCGACATGAAGATTCCCGAGAAATCGCAGCTCGTCAGCTACTACAAAGTCATAGGCACCGACATACGCTTGTACGAGCGCGACGGGGAGCGGGTCTATTTCGTGAACCCGCCGGAGCTGTGGCTTTACCCGGACCAGGTCGGCATGCTGTCGAAGCTAAACGAGTACATCAGCAAGGAGCACTCGCTCGACGTGTTCGACCCGAGGGAGGCGAGGGAGTATTTCAGGAAGGTCGGTTCAGAGAACCTGCCGAAGATCGAGCCCAATATTGCCAAGCATGAGGGAGACCGGCTGGCCGAGATATTTTCGAGGTACAGCGCGGGATACGGGCTTTTGGAGATCCTTTTCCGTGACAGGAATATACTGGACATATATGTCGATTCCCCGCCGGGTATGACG
Organism: Methanobacteriota archaeon; assembly: GCA_903930485.1. Classification (GTDB taxonomy): domain Archaea; phylum Altiarchaeota; class Altiarchaeia; order IMC4; family QMZM01; genus CAIYYO01. Next base: position 1,341 of record CAIYYO010000115.1, on the reverse strand, counting down.
CCTGTTTATATCATCCATGAGAAGTACGGCACGTGCGTCACGAACATCTATCTCACTACCGAGGACATGGAACGCCTTTCTTCCAAATTCCGGGCCATCAGCGAGAGGCCTTTCGACGAGGCGAATCCGATACTGGACATGGAATTGAAAGACGTCGGCATCCGGGTCGCAGGCCTTAGAGAGCCTTCGACCTTTGAAGGCCTTGCATACGCGTTCAGGAAGCACAGCGAGAATCCTTGGACCCTTGTAAGGTTCGTTAAGAAAGGCATGCTCACCTCCCGCTCGGCCGCGCTGCTCAGTTTCCTTATATCGGGCCAGTGCGCGATGCTGATAACAGGCGCCAGGGGCGCTGGAAAGACAAGCCTCCTCACAGCTCTGATCACCGAGGTCGATCAGCGTGACCGGATAATCCTGATGGAGGACACGGCAGAGCTTCCTTCCAGGACCTTGAAGGCTAAGGGTTGGAAGATAGAGCACCTGAAGAACCAGTCCGTGATATCCAACAGAAAGGGAATCGAGCTCGCCCCCGAAGACAACCTGCGTGCGGCCTTGAGGCTCGGAGAATCGGTCCTCGTCCTTGGAGAGGTCAGAGGCACCGAAGCGCGTGTCCTTTTCGAGGCCATGAGGATCGGCGCAGCAGGCAATTCAGTCCTGGGGACGATACACGGCTCAAGTCCCTACGACACCTGGGACAGGGTAACAAACGATTTGGGCGTACCTGCTACCAGTTTCAAGGCCGTCGACGTCATTGTTTGTCTGCGTTACCGCGAGGTCGGGGCCGACAGCGGCAAGGCCAGGCGCGTCATGCAGATAACAGAGGTCGGGAAGAAATGGGATTTACAGCCTGAAAAGGAAGGAGCGTTCCACGACTTGATGTGCTTCAATGAGCACACGAACAAGGAGGAATTCTTCTACAAGGACTCGGAGCTGATGAAGGGGATATGCATGCGTAAAGGGATAACAATGGCCGAGCTTGAAGAGATCATCTCCATCCGGGAAAAGATCATGAACGACATAATCAAGGCCTCGGCAGGATTTGAAGACATCATAGAGGTCAGCCACATAAGGGAGGCAAACAAGCGCTATAAGCTCTTGTATCACAGGCAGGATCTAAAGGACCTGTATCCGCTTTGGGCTAAATGGTTCAAGGAATACCTGGAGGAGCAGACGAAGGAGATAGAGAAGATGGGCGCGATAAGCGCCTAATTCACATCAGATCTTGTCGCCCAGCTCCAGTATTTCGAGCAGGCGCTTGATCTTGTTGTTGTTGTCGTTGATGATTTTTTCGTACCTCATTATGGCTTCCTCGTTTTTCCTGGCAAGGGTGGATAGGAATTCGAC
>CAIYYO010000114.1 GCA_903930485.1 Methanobacteriota archaeon | reverse complement strand
CTGGCGGATAAGGTCTATCTGGTAAAAATAGTGTATGAACCTGGCCAGACTGTCGTACTTTTTGCCGCAATAATGCTCTTTGCCGACCTGGATGACGTAATCTCTTTTCTCTTTCATCTGTTTTTCATTGTCAAAGGAGATATTCTCCGGGAAAGTTAAATATATCCGCTCAAACCATAAAATTTATTCAAACAGGGCAGGAAGTACAAGGAACTACGCGGGTTCTAAAAGGCCGACGGATAAGGAAAAGCTAAAATGAAATTGCTCATTGTCACGCCGATGCTCGATTCCCGGATAGGCGGGATGGAAAGATTCGTCATAGAGCTTTCTCTACGGCTGGCCCTGGCTGGCCATTCGGTCACTGTGCTCACAGGAAAAAGGCCTGATGACATAGACCTCGAAGGCGTGCGCATACTGAGGTCAAGGATATTCTATGTAAGGCCCTTCAGCAAGTTCTTCAAATACGTCCAGCTTTCATGGATCGCAAGGAAGCACCTAAAGAATGACAGATACGATGCAGTCCTGGCAATGGGCCATTCAGGGCTGTTCATAAAAGACTATGTATGGCGCGCATCCGGCATCCCCGTGCCGCTGATAAGGGCGGAGAGGCTCAAGGAAAAACGGGGACTGCTTTCCAGGATCCTTATGGAAGCCGATTACTACTCGCAGGAAGTGATCGAGCGGGCGTGCATCAGGAAGGCGAAATATCACATGTACCCCTCGGTGCATGTTAAATCCCTTTTCGAGGATTCTTACGGGTATAAGTCTTTGAGGCATTTCATCCCTTGCTCGGGGACAGGGAGCGCATACGGTCCGGAAGAATACCCTGCCGGCGACCTGTTGAAAAACATCCCTGAGGGAGAAATAAAAGTACTGACTGTGGGCGGTCTTTCCGAGAAGAGAAAAGGCCGCGACGTCATATTGGAGGCGTTCTCATTGATGGACCTGTCCGGCATCACCCTTGTCTGCGCTGGAGGGGTCGACGCAACAGTGACGGGACCTCTAAAGGATCATTTCGTGAGCCTGGGCAACGTCGACCATCGCAGGATGCCTGCCCTTTATCAAGGCTGCGACATGCTGATTTTTCCGAGCATATTCGAGGGTTTTCCCAACGTCCTGTTGGAGGCTGCATCTTTCGGGATGCCGGTGATAGCCTCAAGGATCGAGGGTATAGACGAATATTTTACAGACGGCGAGGACCTAATACTTGTAGAAAAAGGCGACGCAGGAGCCCTTTCCGAAAAGATACTCCTCCTGGCCGGGTCGGAAGAACTCAGGAAAAGGCTTTCGGAGAATATAAAAAAGAGAATAAAGGATATCGATTACGGCATCCTCGCGGGCGAATTCGTTTCATTCGTCTCGTCGAAAGGGCCTTTAGAGATAAATCTGTTAAAGAAAAAAGCATAAACCTACCTGAAAAACAAATGGGTTGTCAAATATATCCTCTCGAACCCAATGGTTTACGAATCCATGAGTGCGAACGCGAAGAAAAAAGTCCTTGACGAGTACTCCCCTGAAAAGATTGGACAGGAACTGGCGTCGCAGTATCGATCATTCCAGAAAGTTTCCGGGAAATGAAAACCAAAAAGGCGCTGATTACAGGCATAACCGGGCAGGACGGTTCCTACCTGACCGAGCTGTTGCTTAGCAAAGGCTACGAGGTCCACGGCATAATCCGCAGGGCGAGCACTTTCAACACGAAAAGGATAGACCACGTCTACGTCGACCCGCATACGCCTGACGCGCATTTGTTCCTGCACTACGGCGACCTCTCGGATGCGGAGCAGATATCCAACATATTGTATAACATCAGGCCCGACGAAGTCTATCATCTCGGCGCTCAGAGCCACGTCAGGGTCAGTTTCGACTGCCCGGAATACACCGGCAACGTGACCGCCCTCGGCACTGCCAGGATACTCGAGGCCATCACGCGCAGCGGCAACGGCGCACGGTTCTATCAGGCGTCGAGCAGCGAGATGTTCGGCGGCGCCAAGCCGCCTCAGAACGAGAACACGGCGTTCCATCCCAAGAGCCCGTATGCCGCGGCCAAGCTCTATGCCTACTGGATGACGGTCAATTACAGGGAAGGCTACAAACTGTTCGCCTGCAACGGCATATTATTCAACCACGAGTCGCCGAGGCGCGGCGAGACGTTCGTCACAAGGAAGATCACGAGAGCGATAGCGCAGATACTGGCGAAGAAGCAGGAGCACCTGTACCTGGGCAACCTCGAAGCCAGGAGGGACTGGGGATACGCCCCGGAGTATGTGGAATGCATGTGGAAGATACTCCAACAGAACGCTGCCGAAGACTACGTTATAGGCACCGGGGAAACGCATTCCGTGCAGGAGTTCGTGGACGAGGCATTCTCCTACGCCAGCCTCAGCCAGGACGACCATCTCAAGATGGATCCCAGATATTTCCGGCCCAACGAGGTCGACGCACTCGTAGCAGATTCGTCCAAGGCAAAAAAGAAGCTCGGCTGGGACCCGAAAGTGAAGTTTCGCGACCTTGTCAGGATAATGGTCGACTCGGACATGAGGGAAGCGGGCCTGGAGCCGATAGGCAAGGGCGACGAATACGTCAAGAAAAAGTTCCCAAAGAAGTGGTGGGCGGTCGATTAACCTTGAAAGCACTGGTTACAGGATGCGCAGGCTTCGTCGGAAGCCATCTCACGGAGGCCCTGCTCGGGATGGGGCACAAGGTCACTGGCATAGACTGCTTCATCGACTATTATCCCCGGGAGATCAAGGAGAAGAATCTCAGGAATGCGAAAAAGAACAAGGACTTCGAGTTCGTTCCCGAGTCGATCCTGGACGTCGAGCCTACATCGCTTCTCAAGGACGTCGACTACGTTTTCCATCAGGCGGCGCAGGCAGGAGTCAGGAATTCCTGGGGCGACAATTTCCGCATATACACCGACAACAACATCCTTGCCACGCAGAGGCTTCTCGAGGCGTGCCGTGATTCGACCGTGAAGAGGTTCATCTACGCGTCGTCTTCTTCGGTATACGGGGACGTGCAGTCCTTGCCCATGAAGGAGTCCGACGTTCCAAGACCGGTATCGCCTTACGGACTGTCGAAACTCGCCGGCGAGGAGCTGTGCTACCTCTACTGGAAGAACTACAAGATCCCCTCGATATCTCTTCGATATTTCACTGTCTACGGTCCCAGGCAGAGGCCGGACATGGCATTCAACAAGTTCATAAAGGCGATAGATTCCAGAAAAGAGATAGAGATATACGGCGACGGAGAGCAGACAAGGGACTACACGTACATATCCGACATCGTAGGCGCCAACATACTTGCCATGGGATCCGGGATCGAGGGCTCGACGATATACAACATCGGCGGCGGCGCACGGACTACCTTGAACAACTGCATAAAGACGCTCGAAGAACTGATAGGGAAGAAGGCGCGCCTCAGATACGCCGGCACCCAGAAAGGCGATGTGGAACACACATACGCCGACACGTCCCGGGCTGCGAAAGACCTGGGCTATAAGCCGAAGATATCCCTGAAGGAAGGGCTGAAAAAAGAGGTAGAATGGATAAAGAGCGGCTGAAAAATGAAGCTCCTGATAGCTACTCCCGTCCTGGACTCGAACATAGGGAGGCATGGAGCGATTCGTGATAGAATCCTCGACAACGCCGGCAGGGAAGAAATGACCTGAAGATCGAAGCCGTCCGGACCATCCGTCATCGTATGATCTCATCGCGCCTGTTGAACAAGCTCCTAAAATATGTTCAGATATCGCTGATCGCCCGCAGCCATCTCAGGAAAAACGGATACGATGTCGTTATAGCGATGGGGTACTCGGGTTTTGCCCTCGCAGGACCCGGGGAATGCACTGGATTTATTGCCGTATGCGAGAAAATCAATACGAGCAAGTGAAAAAAATGGCGAGCAAAATCGACAAGGCGAGAGCGATCATCAAAAAAGGCGGCCCTGCGGCCCTGGCAGAAAAAGGCGTAAACTACACTTTAAGGACCCTGCGCATACACTCGTTTGTTTACATGCCTTATTGCATGCTCAGGATAAACAGCATAAAACGGTCAAGAGACTTGGATAAACAGATAGATTTTGTCCTGACAAAATGCGACAAATTCATCCGGCCGCTGCAGATAAGATCTGAAATATCCTCCCTGCTGAAGATCCTGAAGGAGAAAAAGCCACGCTACATACTCGAGATCGGCACCGCGAAGGGCGGGACGCTTTTCCTGCTTTCGCGCGCAGCGTCCGATGACGCCCTCCTCGTAAGCCTCGATCTGCCTCAGGGGAGGTTCGGTGGAGGATATCCCAAGTGGAAGATTCCGCTGTATGAGTCCTTCGGCTCGCCAAGGCAAAAGATCCATTTGATCAGGGCCGACTCGCACGATCCCTCCTCCGTGGAGAAGGTGAAAGATTCATTGAAAGGCAATAAGCTGGATTTCCTCTTCATAGACGGGGACCACACATATGATGGCGTGAAGAAGGACTTCGAGATGTATTCGCCCCTGGTCAAGGAAGACGGTCTGGTAGGTTTCCACGACATCGCCCCGCATACCAGGCAGACCGGCTGCGAAGTCGAGAGGTTCTGGAACGAGGTCAAGAAGGGATATGAACACACCGAGTTCATCGAAGACATGAATCAGAACATGGGCGGGATAGGATTGATAAAATTCAAGAAATCAATTTAATCTTCTTCTCGCCGCAAGCGTCTTAGGAAGGTCTAACAGGTTCACCCACAGCGCCTTGATATACCTCATTGAATAAGGCAGGACCTCTCTGTTAACCAGGTCCCCTTTATCCTTTGTCGTGAACACGAAATACGGGACGTATCTCCACTCGGTCAGGAGCCAGGCCAGAAGCCAAGGCAGCGGGAAGTGGATGAGCTTGAATCTGATTCGGTTCTTCGTCGCATAATAGAACAGATCGATCTTTTTGTACGTTGAATGCGTGGTTGAGCCGTGCGCATGGACCATCACTATCTTGTCG
>CAIYYO010000113.1 GCA_903930485.1 Methanobacteriota archaeon | reverse complement strand
TGCCATGACCGGCGACGGCACCAACGATGCGCCTGCGCTCGCACAAGCGGACGTGGCTGTTGCGATGAGCGAGGGGACTCAGGTCGCAAAAGAAGCCGCCAACATGATAGACCTGGACAACCACCCGGCGAAACTGATAGACATCGTAAAGATCGGCCGCGAGATACTGATGACCCGCGGAGCCTTGACGACGTTCAGCATAGCGAACGACGTGGCAAAGTATTTCGCGATAGTGCCCGCGGCTCTTTACACGATATATCCCGAGCTCGGAGTCTTCAACATTCTTGGCTTGTCGTCGCCGGAGAGCGCGATCCTCTCCGCGGTGATATTCAACGCACTCGTGATACCGATGATGGTGCCTCTCGCGCTCAAAGGCGTAGCCTATAAGGCGATGCCCGTGGAGCACATATTCATAAGGAACATATTCATTTACGGAATAGGCGGGATAATCGCGCCGTTCATAGGGATAAAATTAATAGACATGATAATAAGCCTGATACACTAGGATGGCCCAAGTAGAAAAAGTCCATATAATGCAGAGTTTGAAGACAGCGGCTGTATTATTCATCCTGCTCGCAATAATAACAGGGGTATTATATCCCCTGGCGGTTGCTATGACGGGCCAAATATTTCTGCCCTGGCAGGCTCATGGAAGCCTGTTGTATGACGTAAAAGGCGGAATCTCTGGGTCCAGTCTTATTGGCCAGTCTTTCACCGGAGACAAATATTTCAGGCCCAGACCTTCGGGTACGCCCGACAATGAATACAACGCTCTTGCTTCCTCTGGATCGAATCTTGGGCCCACCAACAAGATCCTAATCGATAACATCATGAACAGGACCGAGGAATTGAAAAAAGCCTACGGCGCGGACAGGATCCCAAGCGACCTGGTGATGTCTTCTGCCAGCGGATTGGATCCGGATATCAGCCTCGAATCAGCAAGGCTGCAATCTGAACGGGTGGCTAAAGCAAGAGGGATAGATATTGAAAAGGTAGACCATGCCATCGACAAATGCACGGAGAAGCCCCTGCTCGGAATACTTGGAACGGCAAGGGTCAATGTCGTTACGTTAAACCTGGAACTCGACAGGATCACCAATCATGGATGAATACTTCAGGCCCCAGCCCGAGGAGTTTTTGAGGAGGATATCCGAAGACTATCGGGATGAGAAAAGGGGAAGGCTGACCATTTTTTTCGGTTACGCTCCGGGAGTCGGCAAGACCTATTCTATGCTCTATGACGCAGCGATGCGAAAGAAAGACGAAGGCAGAGACGTCGTCATAGGCTACGTCGAGCTGCACAAGCGCCCGGAGACCGAAGCGCTCCTCGAAGGATTCGAAAAGATCCCGCCGATCATGAGGGAGTACAACGGGATCGCCCTGGTGGAGCCTGACGTATCGGCCATCATGAAGAGGAAGCCGGACATCGTGCTCATAGACGAGCTGGCGCATACCAACGCGCCGGGCATGAAGAACCAGAAGAGATACCAGGACGTGGACGACCTTTTGGATATCGGCATAAATGTTTATACTACCCTGAACGTGCAGCATCTGGAAAGCCTGAAAGACATAGTCCAGCAGATAACTGACATCCGGGTCCAGGAGAACGTGCCTGATCCTGTTTTCATCCTTGCCGACGAGGTCAAACTGATAGACCTGCCCATAGACGACCTGATGAAGAGACTGCACGACGGAAAGATATATACCGGGGACATGGCCGTGAAAGCGCTTGACCGTTTCTTCAAGCCAGGCAACCTGCTCGCCCTGCGGCAGATGGCCTTAAAGCAGGTCGCTTTCAGGATAGACAAACAGATAGCCGGATACCTGAGGACGCACAACCTGGTGGACAAACATCAACCCCTGGAAAAGGTGCTCGTATGCATAAGCGCAAGCCCGCACGCGGAAAAAATCGTGAGAGCGGCATACAGGGTGGCGATAGAGTTCGATGCCGAAATAACCGCGCTGCATATCGAAACCGACGAACCCGGCGACTACATCGGCAACGAGGTAAATAGCGAGGTGAAGAGCGCCTTCGACGTTGCGAACAAGCTCAACATAAAGACTATTACCCTGCACGGGAAAGACTTCGCGGTGCAGATTGCCCACTACGCCCGCATGAACAAGTTCACGAAGATAGTCGTCGGCAAGCCCAAGGAAGGGAACAGGCTCGAATCCGTCGATACGCTGTTATCGCATACAAAAGGGATAGATGTGTACATTTTCGCCGGACAGGAAGATTCTTCGGAAGAGCCGAGGAAAGATGCAAGAGACCCGATAAATGAGATGATAAGCAGGATAAAACAATTGAACCGGATAATACGCATGCCTAAATAAGTCGTCTCATCGACGGCGGCTCTTTTTCATATATAAATCAAGAAAAAAGCAGTCATTGGTAAGAAATGGATCATTCAGCCAGCTTTTCCACGACCTCGGCGTCCGCGTCGACGAAATGATAGTCCTTCAGCTCCGATTTTGTGACCCACCGGTATTCGTCGCAGCCTAAGCATTTGATAATGCCGTCGGTCATCCTCGCCTCGTAGAAAAAAAGCTTCACCTGCCTCTTCTTTGTTCCGAGGACGTAGACATGCTGTTTTGCATAAAAGAGTTCGTCTATCTCTATCTCGACATCGAGCTCCTCTTTTATCTCCCTCTTCAGCGCGTCGCGGGGTTTTTCGCCTGCCTCGATTTTTCCCCCGGGAAATTCCCAGAGTCCTGCCATGAAAGAACCCTGTTTGCGTTTCGTTATGAGGATGCGGTCGTCCCTGGAGATTATAGCGGCAACGACGTCCATGTGCTCGTCGGCCATTTTTGCGTATTGAGGTTCTTATATTCTATCTATGGGCATAAATAGGGAATTCGAGGAATACCATCGGAGGCTGTACCCCGACTATGACAAGTTCATGTCGGCCCTGCGCAAGCCCCAGAAGATGTCGATCAGGGTCAACACCCTGAAATCCTCGAAAGAAATAGTGGAGTCGTTCCTGAAAAGGAATAACGTCCCGTATTCCGTCATTCCCTGGTGCCCGGACGGCTTATGGATAGATTCCGATTACGAGCTGGACACGGCCGAGCACCAGCTCGGTTACTACTACATCCAAAATTCGTCCTCGATGATCCCGTCGATCGTTCTGGCGCCGGAGCCGTCTGATCGCGTGCTTGATTTGTGCGCTGCTCCCGGGTCTAAGACGACGCATCTTGCGCAGCTTATGGGCAACCGGGGCGTTCTTGTCGCCAACGAGGCTAGCTTCGTTCGAGTTCGTGCGCTGGTCATAAACGTGCAGAAGGCGGGCGCATCCAACGTAACGGTGACAAGGAGAGACGGCATCGGTTACGAGAAATACCCTCAAAGGTTCGACAAGGTGCTGCTTGATGCGCCTTGCTCCGATGTCGGGACTGCGAGGAAAAACCCGGGAGCGATCGACCGATGGACCATGGACAGGGTGAAGAAGCTCTCCAATCTCCAGAAAAAACTTATAACGTCGGCGTACAACTGTCTGATCCCGGGAGGCGTCCTCGTCTATTCCACTTGCACGACCAGCCGGGAAGAGAACGAAGACGTTGTCGAACACTTGCTGGACGAAGAAAAGGATGCACGGATCCTTGATGTCGAAATCCCCGGGGTAAAGACGAGATGCGGCCTAACGGAAAAGACCCGGAACAGCGTCAGGATCATGCCGCAGGACAACGATACGGAATCGTATTACATCGCGAAGATACAGAAAGAAAAATGATCCGCAAACTAAAAAAGGAGGACGCAGAGGAGCTGTTCGCGGAGATCGACGGGCAGTACGGCTCGAAGCTTGTTTTAGAGGGCATGTTCCTTTCAAAAGACGAGAAAAGGGAGAGCCGGAAGCTATTCTTATACACCGGGGACGCATTGCCTGACGTCCCGGCCGAATGGACCGGCATACACTTCTGCACGATAAGGGATGGAGTTGTATTTCCGTCGATCGAAGGCGCGGAGGCGATCGGAAAAACAGCGTCGAAAGCTATTGAATTGTCCCGAGAGGAAGCCGAGTACATCATGTCCGGGCGCGACGTCGTAATCGGAGAAGAGACGCAGGCAGGCTATTACATATTGAAAGCCGGCGACGACATACTCGGGATCGGGCTCGTCGAAGGAAAAAAGGTGATCAACCAGACTCCCAAATCGAGGAGGACAAGGCAGCAGTACCGGACGATATGATATCCCCGTTTTTCAGTCCTGCCATTTCCTTTCAGGGATGTCCTTGTTGGCTTCGATGACTTCTTCGAGTGTCTCTTCATCGACATCGAGACCGAACATTTTTTTAATGATTTTCCGCGTCTCTTCAGGGCGTTGGCTGTCTTTCCCGGCTGAAGCCTTTTTTACAAGGTTCGTCAGGTCTTCGTTCAGGTTCCAGGGCAAGATGATCCAGCTCCATTTGTCCTTTTCCAAAGCGTAGTAGTTGGGCTTGTATTTTGATTGGGTCTTGTGTATCAGGACTGCTGTCTTTATCTCTCCGGGCCTCCGGCTCTTCAAATGTTCGAGCGCGACAAGCATGCTGTCGCCGGTGTCCGTCAGGTCGTCGACTAGCAGGACCTTTTCCCCGGATATGTCTCCTTGTAGGGGGTATTTGAGCACCGCCTTGTCGTCCTTTGCTCCTGTAGCGCTCCAGTGTTCGATCCTTATCGACAGGAGGTCTTTTACGCCCAGCAGGTCCGAGAGCATCATTGAGGGGACCCATCCGCCGCGCGCGATGCCTATTATGTGGTCTGGCACGTATCCGTCATTTATGATGCTAGTTGCCACTTTTTTTGCAAGGGAATATGCCCGGTCCCATGAGAGCATGCTGCATTTGTATCCTTTTTCCATAGTGTTGAAAGACGCCTTATTCAATTTATCTAATCTACTTTAAATAATTAACCTGGGGAAGGAAAAAATGATCGGGCTTATCGCCGGGACGGGTTTTTCCGAGCCGGGTTTTTTGGGGGAGACGAAGGAGCGCGTCGTAAAGACCAAGTACGGCACCGTCTATGCGTCTTTGGGAAACGATTACGTCTACGTGCCCAGGCACGGCAAACGGCACGATGTGCCGGCGCATCTCATCAATCACAGGGCCAACATCGCTGCCTTACAGGCTTTCGGGGTTTCGGAAGTCATAGCCGCGACCTCTGTAGGGAGCCTGAGAAAGGACCTGCCTCCCGGTTCTATAGTCATACCCGACGACTACATGCAGCTTACGGCGTCGCAGACGTTTTGCGATTCTAAGGCGCTTTATATTACGCCGTCGCTGGATGCGGGCTTGAGGGACAGGCTGATAGGGGCGGCGGACGACCTGGGCATCAAAGTTCGTCCCCAGGGCGTGTATTTCCAGACTAACGGTCCGAGGCTGGAAACGCGCTCGGAAATAAGGTTCATAAAGGATTATGCCGACGTCATAGGGATGACAATGGCCTCGGAGGCGACGCTTTCCAAGGAGGCAGGCCTGCGATATGCGGCGATAAGCCAGGTAGATAATTACGCCAACGGTATCGTGGGAGGGGAGCTGGATTTTTCCAGGGTGTCGGCTAAAGCAAAGGATCAAAGGCAGGACATGAAAAAGATCCTCGTCAGAGTCATTAAGAACGGGGTTGGAAGATGAGCATACTGATTAAGGACGTCCTTTTGGACGGGAAGAAAACCAATATCTACATCGTAGACGAGAAAATAAAAAGCACCGACGCGAAAGCTGGAGAGAAGGCGGATCACGTCATCGACGGCAGGAATAAGGCCGCTATTCCCGGGTTCGTGAATACGCATGCGCATTCGGCGATGACGCTTTTCAGGGGATATGCCGACGACCTTAAGCTTCAGGACTGGCTTACGAATCACATATGGCCCCTTGAGGCCAAGATGACCGAGGAGGACGTCTACTGGGGGACGAAGCTTGCGTGCCTTGAGATGATAAAATCCGGGACCACCTGTTTCTGCGACAACTACTGGCACATGCCCTCGGTCGCGAAGGCCGTGGACGAGACAGGTCTGCGGGCAGTCGTTTGCGAGGTGTTCATGGACCTCGGGAACGTCGAGCGGGGCGAGGCCGAGAAGAAGAAGCAGGTAAAGCTCGTCAAGAAGATCAGGGATATGAAGAACAGCCGCATAGTTCCGGCGCTTGCGCCCCATGCGCCTTATACAGTTTCGCCGGAGAATCTCGCATGGGTTAAGGAGTACGCTGACGAGGAGGACCTCCTGATAAACCTCCATCTCGCCGAGACCGAAAGCGAGAACGCAGACTATCATGTCAAGCACCACAAGCGGCCGGTCCCGTTCCTCGAAGACATCGGCTTCCTTGGCGCGAACCTGATATGTGCTCATTCGATATGGCTTACGCGTAGGGAAATGAACATCCTCGCCAGGCATGGCGTGAAGATATCCCATAACCCTGTATCCAACATGAAGCTCGCGTCAGGCGTCATGCCTTACCGGCAAATGAAAGAATCGGGCCTGAAGATCTCCCTCGGGACCGACGGCTGCGCGTCAAACAACGACCTCGACATGTTCGAGTCCATGAAGTACGCCGCCCTCCTCCAGAAAGTACACGACTACGACCCTACCGTGTTGCCTGCGAAAGAGGCCTACGACATGGCGACCATCAACGGCGCGGAGGCTCTGAGGATAAACGCCGGAGCCGTGCGGTCAGGAAAACTGGCAGACATAGCGCTTATAGACCTGAAGCGGCCGGAGCTCGTGCCGAAAAGGAATCTGATAGCGAATTTGGTCTATTCGGCCAAAGGCTCGTGCGTCGACACCGTCATATGCGACGGGAAGATCCTGATGGAGAACGGAAAGGTCCAGGGCGAGGAAGAGATACTCGAAAAGGCGCAGGAAACCGCGGATAAACTATTTGCAAAATAAAACAGGATTTTTATTCCTCGGTCAATTCTTCGACCTCGCCGGCAGGCGCTTCCTGCACCGGCGGCTCAGGCGCCTTGGATGCCGGAGGCGGCGTTCCTTTCGTCTTGCTCGGGCACTTGGGGTTGACGCAGAACGTCCAGACCTTTTTGCCCAGGACTTTTATCGTGGTATACTCGCACTGCTTGCATTTGCCCGCGACCTCCATTTTGGCCTTAGGCAGCGACATCGTGAACGTGCATGCAGGGTACTTGTCGCAACCGATAAATTGGCCGTGCTTGGATTTTCTCATGACGAGGTTGCCTTCGCAGCTCAGGCATTTTCCGAGGGCCGGCCGGGCCATCTCCTGCGCGCTCTTCGCGGAAAGCGCAAGGGCTTCGCCGATCTTCGACTCGTTCTCCTTGAATTCCTTCGAGATCTTTATCAGCGTCTCCCTGCCTTCTTCTATCACTTTCTCGCTCTGGAGCTTGTCTGCCTCGATCTCTTCCATCTCCTGCTCGAATTTTCTCGTGAGTTTTTCGCTCAGCACGTCCGGGCAGTATTTGTCCAGGGTCTTGACGACGTTGAGGCCGAGCGGCGTCACCTCTATCGCCTTCCCGGTCACGTATCCGCGCTTGAATAGTATGTCGACTATCTGCGACCTCGTGGCCTTGGTTCCTATGTCTTTTTTCTCCATCTCCTTTATGATGGATGCTGGCGTGTATCTCTTCGGGGGCTTGGTCTCTTTCTCGTGCACGGTGACGCTTTCCACCGGGAGGGTTTCTCCTTTCTCCACGGCCGGGAGCTCCTGCTCCTCGAATTTCGCATATCTGCCGTAGAGGGTGTGCCATCCCTTGTCCGTTGTCCTGGTGCCGCGTGCGATGAATGCTTCTGAGTTGTTGTCGAACTCTATCTCGACGGTCTCTCTCACGGCCGGTTCGCCGAACGTGGCCAAAAACCTTCTCACGATGAGATCGTATACTTTGTGGGCCTGCTCGTTGAGCGAGCCAGGTATTTCCCCGGTCGGATAGATAGCCGGGTGAGCCGGGTCCTTCTTTTTGCCGTTGTTGGGCTTGAGCTTCTTTTTCGCAAGGAGTAAGTCTGCAGACTCTTTGTATTCCTTGATGGAGCCGAGGCTCTTTATGATCTTTGCGTACTCTATGCCTTCGGGAAGCTGCTGGCTCGACGTCCTGGGGTAGCTGATGTAGGCGCTCGTGTAGAGTTCCTGCGCGACTTCCAAGGTGCGCCTGGGGTCGATGGAGAGCTGCTTGTATGCTTCCGTTTGAAGCGTCGTCAGGTCGAATGGCGTCGGGGGGGCTTG
>CAIYYO010000112.1 GCA_903930485.1 Methanobacteriota archaeon | reverse complement strand
GTGGCGGATATGTCCAGATTATTGTTCGATTATAAGGCATGCCTTATCGTGTTCGCCGCCGGGCTTCTGACGACTTACGTCTACACACCCAAGTTCATGCGCAAAGCCGCGGAAAAGGGTTTCGTGGTAAAAGACATGTACAAGAAGGGCAAGCCCAACGTTCCCAACCTGGGAGGCCTGGCGATCCTCGCAGGCATCCTGACGTCCCTCGTGTTCCTGCAGTTCCTCGTAGGACGCGAGATAAGCCACAGCATCCTGGTCTTCTACTTCATGGTCTTCTCTTACGCGATGTTCGGGCTGATGGACGACCTCCTCGACGTCGGAAGAAAGCTCAAGATATACGTTCCCTTCTTCCTGTCCCTGCCCATACTGCTGCTCGTGGACGCGGATCTAAACACAGGCATCACGTTCGCGGGCATCGACGCCGGAATACTCTATATCATAGCCGCGCCAATATACGTCATGGTCGTTTCGAACCTGATAAACATGCACTCGGGCTTCAACGGCCTGTCGTGCGGCCTATCCTACATCCTGATGGTGTTCGTCCTGATAAAAGTCGCGATAAGCGGCCAGCCGCAGAACATATTCTACATACTGCCGGCTTTCGGGTCGATCCTTGCATTCCTTTATTTCGAAACATATCCGGCGAAGATCTTCTGGGCCAACATAGGGAGCATGATGGTGGGAGCGGCCCTCGGAGGATTCATAGTCCTCAATCATCTTGAGATCTTCGGCGTAGTGATACTGATACCGCACATAATAAACTTCCTGATGTACGTGGTCTGGAAGATCAAACGGATAGGGGACGTAAAATTCGGCGGCCTGCGCGAGGACGGGACCCTTATCGTTCCGAATCCGCTCACATTCAAGTGGCTGTTTCCATACTATTTCAGGCTTACTGAGAACCAGACGATGTGGATAATGTACCTGATAACGATTTTTTTCGGCATCCTGGGACTATTGCTGGTCCCGTAAAAAAATAAAAAAACAAAATGCAATACACGAACCTCTTGACTCATCTGCCCCGTCGCGGCCTAAACCCCGGACAGGAGGAGAACCTGGAGAAAATACTGAAATCATCCAAAAAATTCCACAGAGAGGCGGGAATAGAAGAAATAGAACCAGGGGTAAACAGCGACACAATAGTCCTTGAATCCGGTCACCAGCCGAATTTTCTGCCTCACAGCGGCACCTGGCGGAAGATATACCTGCTTGACAGGCTCTCAAAGGGGCTTCGCAGCCATAAGAAAAACACTGTGGCCCTTTACGGCATACACGACCAGAACTTATCGACTGCGGACCTCTTATACCGAAACAAGATACCGGCGATAAACAAGGATGGATGCATCCACATAGGCTTTCGCATAAAGGACGTAGACCGATACAAGCCCTTCGATAGGGTAGAAAAACCCTCTAAAGCGGAATGGGAAAAAGAGCTTACGGAGATAAGAAAACATTATGAAAAGTATGCAAAGGCTGGCCGTCCAGACGGAAAAGAAACCCTGGAAGACCTGGAAGAATTGTTGGGGATAATGCGGGCATCGTATGATGCCGCCGGAAACTTTGCCAACCTTAATGCCTATGTGACTGCAAAGATCGCCAGCGAAAAATGGGGGCTTAACGTATGCTTTTTCCGGTACAGCGACGTGCAAAAAGAAGGGGTCTTCAAGGAAGAGCGGCTGAAGATCCTGGAAAACGGTGAAGGATTCCGCAGCCTGTACAACGAGGCGATAGACTTATACGGCCTGGGTATCCGCAGGATGGAACCGGACTCCTTGCCCTTCTGGTATCACTGTTCATGCGGTGCTAAAATCCCTCTGAAGGAAGAAATGATATGCGAGGTATGTAAAACAGGCATTCATGTAGATGATAACGAGAAATTCCTGGAAAGGCATTTATCCGATATGGATGCGACGGCCGTTTCGAGGAATCTTATTTTTGCTCAAGGCCTTGGAACGGCAGTCTTTGTAAGCGGGAGGGGCGGAAGCCTTGAATACGGCAGGATATCTGCGTACATCGCTGAAAAGTGGGGGTTAAACCAGCCCGTTACAGTCGCAGCAGGCGGAAAAGACCGCTACCTTGGGCCGGTGCATAATACGATTATCAAGGATATCTGCCAGTCTTTCGGCCTGGTCCCTTCGGAACTGACGGAAAAGGATATGGTGGAGGCAAAGGTTCGCCGGAAGATAGCAGAGGCCGAGAAGAAAGCGCTTCACTCGACGTCCAAGGCGGATGCGCAGAAATATGCCGGCTCTATCGTGTTCTATAAAAGGCAGTTGGACATGGCCTCAAAGATATTTATTCTTAACCCGTCGGCCATGGACTTTTTCGCCTCGGTCGGCATCGACGAAGCCGGCAGCTCCTGGAAGAGCCTCCTGTCATCCGGTATGCAAGAATCCGGTCCCTACCTTTTTGCCGGGCATGACCTGTCTTACGGGAACGGGTCATTTGACGCGGAATATGTAAAAAAGGTATGCTCAGTCTTCTCTACGCTGGAGGTCAACTAAAAAAATGTTTGAAAAGGTACTAATACTGTCCCCTCACACCGATGACGGGGAATTGGGATGCGGCGGCTCCATCGCCCGATTCGTCGATGAAGGAAAACACGTTACGTACGTGGCGCTGTCATGCTGCGAAAAATCCGTGCCCCCAGAGTATCCGCGGGACATACTGAGGACGGAAGTGAAGAAGGCAACCGGGGTTCTGGGCGTTAAAAAAGAAGACCTTATGCTTGGCGACTTCGAAGTGCGCGAGTTCCCTGAGCATCGGCAGAAGATACTGGACACGCTTATCGACATAAGGAAAAAAGTGAAGCCTGACATCGTCTTCACGCCGAGCTCGGACGACACGCACCAGGACCACATAACGGTCATGAAAGAGACTCTTAGGGCGTTTAAGATGTGCACGATACTCGGCTACGAGCAGCCCTGGAACAACATAACATTCAATACGCTCTCGTTCATACCCCTGAAAGAGGAGAACGTCGCAAAAAAGATCGCGGCGCTCAGTTGCTATGAGACGCAGAAGGGACGGAAATATCTGAACGCGGAATTCATTCGCGGGCTGGCGCGTACGCGCGGGACTCAGATTGAAGAAGAATACGCCGAAGCATTCGAAGTTATCAGGTGGGTTTTCAGGCCGTAAAATGCATTTCCTCATGACGAGCGACGTGGAGAGCTTTTCCATCCACGTCAACAGGTGCGACCCGGAGACGGCGGCAAAGGTGTACCGGGAAGGACTGCCGAAACTGCTTAGCCTCTACTCTAAATACGACGTCGCCTCGACCTTTTACTTCACCGGAGAGTTAGCCGAGACCGTTCCGGAGGCGATCGACCTCGTAAAGGAGAACGGCCACGAGATAGGATGCCACGGATACTCGCACGAGGTAGGCGACGCATTCGACCTCATCGGATTCGATGAACAGGTCCGGGTTCTTGAGTCGGCTAAAAAAGTGATCGAAAAAAACGCCGGAAGGATAGAGTCTTTCCGGGCGCCTGCTCTCAGGATAAACAGGGACACTATCAGAGCCCTGGACAAGACAGGGTTTTCTTCAGACAGCTCCGTATGTCCCCAGCGCTTTGATGGACCGTTCACCTTCGGCTCCAAGAAGAAGCTAGCATGGCTTGTATCCAAGAGAAAGCCGTTCGTATACGCGGATTCAGGCGTCGCAGAGATCCCTATCTCGGCCCTGCTGCTGCCGTATATAGGCACGACGATGAGGATCAGCCCGTCGACGAACAAGCTCCTTGGGAAAGTCCATTACGCCGAGTCCAGGCGCACAGATAAGCCGGTGGTTTTTCTTTTCCATCCCAACGAGTGTTTGGAGGATTCGAGGCGTGCGACGCCGCGCAGGACGAAAAATTTCGTCCAGCATATTTTCGCTGACCGGCTGAGGCAGAAGATGAAAATGAAGAATCTTGGGCCGTCGTCGCTGAAACTCCTCGAGCAAGTTATTGTGAGAGCAAAAGGCAGTGGATTCGAGTTCGTGCGGGTAAAAGACTACCGTAAGACGATCCCGGAGGCGGCGCAATGAAAGTATTGTTCGACCTCGAGCATCCGGCGCACGTTCATTTGTTCAAGAACACCATCCGGTCGTTTGAGCAGAAAGGGCATGAGACGAAGATCATCGCAAAGAACAAGGACATAACCGCCGACCTTTTGGACCGGCTGGGGTTCGAGTACGAGCTTGTGAGCAAGTATTATCCCAAGATGTATCAGAAGGGGTACGGCGTCATCGAAAAAGACCTGAAGCTGCTCAGGATCGCGAGGAAGTTTCGCCCGGATGTCTTGACCGGTTTGCTCACTCCGCATATAGCCCACGTCGGCAGGCTCATAGGCAAGCCGTCGATAACATTCACCGACACCGAAGAAGTAAAGCTCGGAAACATGCTGACCTTCCCGTTCACTGAAGTCATATGCACGCCCTCATGCTTCCTCAAAGACCTCGGGCCAAAGCACGTGCGCTTCAACGGATACAAGGAGCTTGCATACCTGCACCCCGATCGTTTCGAACCCGATCCCACGGCGCTCGAGGACGCGGGGCTTTCCAAAGGCGAAGAGTATATCATCCTGCGGCTTATCTCATGGTCTGCCTCGCACGACGTTGGACTGAGGGGGATCGGCGCGGATTCAGAAATGAGCCTCGTAAATGAGCTCGAGAAATACGGCCGCGTCCTTATATCGTCCGAAGGGCCGCTGCCTAAGGAGCTGGAGGATCACAAGATCAATTGCCCGAGGGAGAAGATGCATTCGCTGATGCACTATGCCGGGCTATACATAGGCGAAGGCGGTACCATGGCCACGGAGTCGGCGCTGCTCGGAACCCCTGCGGTGCATATTGAATCCACTTCAAAGGGGATAGCCACGGGCAGCATGTGCGGCAACTTCCTTGAACTGCGGGACAGGTACGGACTGCTTTATTTCTATCCCGACCAAAAGCAGGCCCTGGTAAAAGCGGTTTCTATTCTGGAAAATAAAGGCTCAAAGTATGATTGGAAGACGAAGAGAGACAGGATGCTTGAAGAAAAGGTCGACGTCTCTTCCTGGATGACGGATTTCATCGAAAGGTTTCCGCAGAGCAGGGATGAATACTTTGCCGGGAAAAAACCAGGGAGGCTTACATGAAAGCAGATATGGAAAAACCCTTCGTAAGCGTCGTAGTCCCGACGTACAACCGGAAGAGCAAACTGCCGGAGTGCCTTGAAGCCCTCGCGGCCCAGAGCTACCCCAAAGAGCTTTACGAAGTCATAGTGATCAGCGACGGCTCCACCGACGGAACAAACGAATACCTTCAGGGATACAAGGGAACGGCTCCGTTAAACCTGATACCCATCTTCCAGGACAATCAGGGAGTCAGCGCGGCCAGGAATACGGGCATACGGAAGGCTCGCGGAGAGATCGTCTGTTTCACCGACGACGATTGTATAGCCGAACGGGACTGGCTCGCGAACCTGGTGAAGAATTATTCCGACGAAAGAGTGGGCTGCGTTGGCGGCATAATAAAGTCGTATCCCCCGAGTTCTCTCGTCGAGAAATACGCCGACAAGAAGAAGATACTCTCCCAGGAGAATTTCCTCGCGTGCGGGCCGGCGATAACATCGAATACTTCTTACCGCAGGCCGGTGCTTCTGGAGGTGGGCGGCTTCGATCCGGACCTTTCCATATCCGAAGACGGAGACCTGTGCATACGAGTAAAGCTTAAGGGATATTCTTCGGTGTATGCAAGAGATGCAGGCATATTCCACAAGCACAGGGCCACCCTGAAAGGCTTCGTGGTGCAGCAGCATAAATGGTCTGCCGGCAGGTCCAGGCTGAGCAAGAAATATCCCCTGCAATTCAAGCCCGTCTACAAGCTCATCCCCTTGCCTCCGAGGATAGCACTGGCTATGCTGAGGATACCCTACCGAGTGATTACCTCGCCGTTTTCTGGAGACCCTGCTTATCATGCGGCAGAGCCTGTCTTCGACATTCTCACGTACGCGTGCCAGGTCCTTGGGATACTTAGCGACATGACCCGCGGCAGGCCCTATGAAGGGCAGCCCTACTATTCTAGAATCGATTTCTTCGAAGAGGAATCCCTTAGCGTGTTCCTCAAAAAAGCCCTTAGAAAAGCCGGGCTGAAAAAACAAGCGACCCCCTCAAAATGAGCTTTGAAATAAACTATAGATCACAGGACCCGTTCGGATTATACGGGATGAGGCATTTCGAATCAAAATACAAGATAAAGTTGAACCAGTCCCCAAAAGGCGACGCTC
>CAIYYO010000111.1 GCA_903930485.1 Methanobacteriota archaeon | reverse complement strand
TGGATAAAACCAAGCAAAGTCCGCAAGCTTGGAGAGGAAAAGGACATAAGCAACATAGCATAGCTATCCTTTTAATTCCGGATATTGTAATTTGTTTCATGCCAGACCCCAAGCCACTCAAGCTCTCGCCATCAAGTCTGAACGCTTTCCGGGACTGCCCGAAGTGTTTCTGGCTGGACAGGCATGACAAGAAGATGCCTGGAGGGCCATTTCCTTCGTTGCCCGGAGGCATAGACCTCATAGTCAAGGCCTATTACGACAGGTATAGAAAAGACGGCCTGCCGCCCCTTCTCCATGGCAAACTGGACTGTAAACTGGTCGACGGCCCGCTTTGCGAGATTGCCAGGAAGACGTTGTCCTGGACCGACCCCGAAACTGGTGCAATTCTCATCGGAAAGATGGACGACTGCTTCATCGCCAAGGACGGCACGCTCATAGTTATGGACAACAAGACCCGCGGTTTCCCATTCAAGGAGGACTATGATAAGAACGAGGCCGCCAAAGAGCTGTTGGACATCTACCAGTTCCAGCTCGAAACCTACGCCTTCCTGCTTGCGAAAATGGGTCATAAGGTCGCTGATTTCGGCTATCTGGTGTACTACATACCTGAAAAATCTGATGAGATAAGCAAAGGGATAAAGTTTTATGCCGAGCCGAAGAAGATACTATTGAAACCGAGCCGCATCCTGCCGGTGTTCAGGAAAGCCGTGGCGGTCGCAAGGCAGGCCAAGCCGCCAAAGCAGCATACTGAATGTGAGCTGTGCAGGTGGGTCTGGGAAGTCGGGGAGATGTGAGAACCGTGGACAAAATAGCCCAAGAAGCTAACCGATCAAGATCTTCTAGAGGCAGCAGTTTTGAGGAATATCTTTCCGATGTTTTTTCAAGACTTAAACGCAAAGGCGAAATAAAGGATTTTGTTAAAAAGCCGTCCATATTCGATGGCGAATTCAATCCAGACTTCCTGATAATAAAAAACAGCGGGAAAATAATATGTATTGATGCTACGACAACGGCAAGAACGGATAGGTTGAGGGCCAAGCAATGGGATGCATACGGTACCAAGCTATTCTTCAGGGAAATTGAAAGGAAGAATATAACAGCCTATACCGTTGTTGGGGAACCCAGTACAAACAAGCGGGAAAAGGACAACTTCAGGCACTGCAAGGAAAAATGCAAATTGCCGCACAGCGCCTTGGATGACACGGTCTCCCTGAAAGAACTGCTGGATATAATTAGAAAATAAGGAATCAAGCGCCCTTTTAATTCGGGCCGTCTTCTAACTTTTTCACCATTCGCCTTGCTATTGCAGCAATCACAGGAACCGCGACGGAATTCCCGAATTGCCGATACATCTGAGTCCTGGAAACTGGCACCTTGAAATCCTTGTCAAAGCCCATCATGGCCTTGCATTCATTCTGGGTCAGCAGCCTTACGCCGGTGTCTCCGTCTTTCACGAATGTTCCCGTGAGGCGCTGGATCTTATGGTAAGTTGAAACCAGGGTCTTTGCCTGTATTTTGGAATTTTTGTCCACTATTTCCGGCCTGCCGTCATCTTTCTTGAAGAGGTACGTTTTCTGCAGGTATTTCGACACCCCATAGCCGCTGATCCCTTCCTCGAGGAAGTCGCCTATGAAAGTCTTCCGTCCGTTCCCAGCAGGAAACTGGAATCCGAAACCTTTCCCGAAGAGGTGCTTCTTGAAGCCGACTATGTATACGCGTTTCCGCTTCTGCGGCAACCCGAAATCGGCGGCATCGAGAACGTCACAGACAACCCTGTAACCCAGCTCTTCCAGCGTGCCTTTTATTGATTGAACCTGAGCAGCCGGCACATGTCCGTTAACATACATCGGAATCAAAGCTTTGCCCAACTGCTGAGCTTTTGCATCCTTGGATTTAGCCACCTGACGCAAAAGTGA
>CAIYYO010000110.1 GCA_903930485.1 Methanobacteriota archaeon | reverse complement strand
CTTATTGAGGATTTAACTATGGCTCTTGTGATAGAGTGCTTGTCTGAGGGAGTCGTTTTTCTTATTGTTGACGACACGATTTACGACGTTTCCCTTCTCATGAAGGAAAAAGGCGTAAGCTCCGTTATTGTCTACAGGAACAGGAAGCCTGCGGGAATAGTCACCGAGAGGGATATAGTCTGGAGGGTCGTCTGCGAGAAAAAAGATCCGGCCGGGACGAAGCTCGCCGACGTGATGTCGAGCCCGTTGATCGCCGTCTCGCCTCTGACTACTCTTGACGAGGCAGCCCTTATCATGGAGCGCACGGGCGTGAAAAGGCTTTGCGTCCTCTCTGGTGAAATTCTTGAGGGCATCGTTTCGATAACGGATATAATGGCCGCCGAGTCGAGGGAAGTGGAGGTCCTTGAACGGTACGTGCGGCTGCTTTCGGCAGAAAGAGGGGAATGATAACTTTTCAGAAGGAGCCTTATCCTGACGAGGAGATCTATTCCGGGCTGTGCCCGCTCGTCAGGGACTGGTTCAGGGGGAAGTTCAAGGATTTCGCAGTCCCGCAGAAGTATGCCATAATCAACATACAGAAGCGTGAGAATACCCTGGTTTCCGCGCCGACGGGATCTGGTAAGACGCTGACTGCGTTCCTGTCCATCCTGAACGAGCTCATCGGGCTTTCATCAAAGGGCGAGCTTGAAGAGAAGGTTTACTGCATCTACGTTTCTCCCCTCAAGGCCTTGAACAACGACATAGAGAAGAACCTTGAAGAGCCCCTTTCCGAAATGACGCGGATAGCGGGAAAAGACCTTGGGATTAGGGTGACTGTACGAACCGGGGACACGTCTGCGAGCGAGCGTTCCCGGATGCTGTCCAAGCCACCGCACATCCTTATAACGACTCCTGAGACGCTGGGCATCCTGCTAACGGCTCCCAAATTCAAGGAACGGCTTAAGGACGTCAAATGGGTCATAGTCGACGAGATACATTCCCTGGCCGAGAGCAAGAGAGGCGTGCATTTAAGCGTCTCTCTCGAGAGGCTTCAAAACCTTGCAGGCAGGTTTACTCGGATAGCTTTATCCGCTACTGTATCGCCTCTCGAAGAGGTCGCGAAATTCCTCGTAGGCTTTGAAGGCGACAAGCTCCGTGATTGCAAGATAGTCGACGTACAGTACCTGAAAAAGATGGACTTACGAGTCCTGACCCCTGTGCCGAACCTCATGGACACGACCCAGGAAAAACTTTCGGATAGCTTGTACAAACTCATCCACGATCTCGTGCTTGAACATAAGACAACGCTGATATTCACCAATACCCGGAGCGCAACGGAGCGCGTCGTCCACAACCTGAAGGAGAAGTATCCGGACTTCTATGCCGAATCCATTGGAGCGCATCATTCGTCTCTCTCCAAGGAGCATCGGCTGGACATAGAGCACAGGCTGAAGGAGGGAAAGCTGCGCTGCGTTGTGTCCTCGACGAGCCTTGAGCTTGGGATAGATATTGGTTACATCGATCTCGTGATATTGCTCGGCTCTCCTAAATCCGTTGCCAGAGCCCTGCAAAGGGTCGGCAGATCCGGTCACAGGCTCCACGAGACCGCGAAGGGCCGGATAATCGTCATGGACCGGGACGACCTCGTGGAGTGCTCGGTCCTGCTCAGGAACGCAGTCAACGGGAAGATCGACCGGATACATCTGCCGCAGAACTGTCTCGACGTGCTGGCGCAGCACTTGTACGGGATTGCGATCGAGGGCGAACAGCACGTGGACAACGTCTATTACCTGATCAGGAGGAGCTATCCCTATCATGATCTTTCACGCGAGGACTTTGATTCGGTCATAAGCTATCTCGCGGGCGACTACGTCGAGTTAGAGCAGAGGAGCGTGTACGCGAAGATATGGCTATCCGAGGATGGAAAGAGGATGGGAAAGCGCGGAAAGATGGCGCGAGTGCTTTACACGACCAATATAGGAACCATACCGGACGAATCCTACGTCGACGTGAAGATAGGGAGCCAGAAGGTCGGCAAGATAGACGAGTCGTTCTTGGAGAGGCTAAAGAAGGGAGACATATTCGTCCTCGGGGGAAGCACTTACAGGCTGAATTACGCAAGAGGTCAGACCGTTCAGGTGACGCCGACGGCAGGACCGCCGACTGTGCCTTCATGGTTCTCTGAGCAGCTCCCCTTGAGCTTCGATCTTGCTCTTGAAATAGGCCGCTTCAGAAGGCTGGTCGAGGAACGCCTCGAGAAAAAAGAGAAAAAACCCGAGGTAATTAAATGGATCCACGAATTCCTGTACGTCGACAACAATTCTGCT
>CAIYYO010000109.1 GCA_903930485.1 Methanobacteriota archaeon | reverse complement strand
GATCATTCGAGTACGCATCGGTTACGGCCCTTGAAGTCGACTTCTCAAATCTCAACTTCGGAGAGCTTGAGTCCGGCGTGGAGGCGGCGGCTTCACGTGATCAGGGCGTAAACGGTTCCGTGCCCGGCATACGGAACATAGGGAATATCGTCTCGAACATCGTCGTGTCGGCCGGGCCGATGCAAACTAAATGCGGTGACGGCAGTGTCGGGCTGCTTCCCGCCGAAGCACTGAGCGCAAGGATCGGAAGAGGCAAGAGAACGCTTTCAGAGCAGGGCGCTCTCTTCCAGGTAGGTCTGCTGCCTGGGGATTCGGCCACGGCTGATTTCTTCCTGGCACCTCCTCCCGGAATATGCAGGGGACGGTACTACGGCAGCATATCCATCGAGGCAGTGCCTGTCGCATTGACCACGTCGACGACCACCAGCACGATGCAGGAGACTACAACAACGCAGCTTGCTGCAACGACGGAGCCGAATACTGTATCAACGGCCGCCGAACATTCGACAACCACTACTGTTGATGAATCGCCCGGCAACTCTTTTCCAGAATCAACTGTGGATGAGACCACGACAACTATGAGCGTGTCTACGAGTTCTTCGTCAACCGGGCCGACGCCGGACGCTGAGGATTCGACATTCGAGACGACAACGACTTCTGAAGCCTCTAGCACCGCTTCTCAAGAGGTGTCCACGAGTACTATGCCTGTGACACAGACTACCTGGGCCTCAACATCGACCGTAACTCTTGACACCGCACCCACTGTTGGAGAAACCTCAAGTATGCCTGCCGGAGACACGACGACTACAATAACATGATCTATGTCGCCGTGACCCAAAGATATAGTTCCCGGTAAGGTTCATTAGATCCTTCTTTATACAGTTGGAATTCCAGCTTGGACGTCCCGTTCACGACGGGGGTGAAAGAAAAATTCTCGGTATAGTTGCCGCCGTCCCGGAGAGTGATGTTCTCGTCCTTCAGAACCAGGCCGCCGTAATCCGCCTCAAGCCTGTAGCTAGCCGCCCCATGTTCGTGATTGACCACTCCTATAATCACCGATCCCTTGCCCCCTGTCTCAAGGCTGGTGGGATAGTCGTCGGCAACTCCTCCCGGGCCGAGGATGTAGAACTCGGTGAATCTTTCGCCCTGCTTGGGAGTGACGATGACATAGATGATCGCAGCGGCCGCCCCGGCCGCTAACAGAAGCAAAATGATAATGATGACAGCGTCTGCCCTTTTCATCCCTGGATTAGGCTGCGTTTTTCTCGATTCACGGGTTCTTCCCCTATTCAACACGGTCATTTCTTGGATATGCTTGCGTTAAATATCATTAAGAGCGGGATCAATATAAGCACCGCATCTATAAGGTATCCAAAGACTCCGAAGACGTCAATGATCTGTTCGCCTATCTTCTTTGTTTTCGCGACCGGCTTATAGATGGTGAGAAAGAAGTCTTTCGTGAAATTCTCCGCGGAATCGATCGCCTCCTGCCTGTCCTGGTCCACCGGGGTCGCCACCTGTATCAGCATAAAATTCTTGTCAGACCTGACGACGCCGCCGTCCCACATGAACCAGTGCAACACCACCATCTCAAGGTCTCCCCTTCGAATAAGGAACTTGTTCACGTGTATGTTGTCGAATCCGGCCTCGCCGAGCTTCTGCGCCTTTATGCCTTCGACCACGTTTTCGGTCAAGTTCCAGCTCCCGCTGTAGCAGATCTCGAGGTTATGGAATTCGCTCATGTTCTGGCTCGACAGTAAAATGAATAGAACGCTCCTGTTGCCCTGGCTGTACATCCTCTTCAGAACGGCGCCCATGGAATGCTCTGATTCCGTGATCTCAAGATCTCTGGACTCCATCCCTCCAATGATCTTAGGCAGTTTGTCAAGCTCTTCGGTCTTTTTGAAGTCAAACACCGTAGTCACCAGCATCTCATATTCCGTCTTCTGGGTCTGGCTCACGTCGATCACCATCATGCTGGAGAATATGTCCTCCGGGGAGGAAAGCAGGAGTATGCTTACCCCCACCAGGACGAATAAGCCTATGACGGTTAGATATTCTTGAGATTTTTGCATCCTAGCAGCCTCGCAACTATGATAAGCAATATAAGGGCGAAAATAAAGACAACGATGCTTGAGGCCTCATGGAAGAAGGCCATAGCGAACTCTGCACCGTAACCAGAAGCTATCAAAAGAACCAGGACGACTCTTCCGACGTTAGCGGCGACGGCTATCGGCAGAGCGCACAGGAACACAACGGCCTTTTTCCACAGCACCCCGTCGATTATATACGCGAAAACGGCAGCTAGGGCGAACAATGCCAGCATGGTCCGCATTCCGCTGCACGGCTCCCCTATGACGAAGACGCTGTCTGCGAGCTGTATCTGGGATCCGGTACTCGTTGACTGTATCCCAATTATGTTAAGCACCGCCGTGGAAGAACTCGCGGTGAAGGACTGCATGAAGGTACTCGCATAATCGGTGTAAGGCAGAGGTATCATGAATATCGGGAAGGCTAACGGGAAAGAAAGTTCCTTTAACGACCTTATTCCATAGAATGCTATGACGATACCTGCGAGGGTTATGATGAAGGACGTCGCAGAAATTGCGAGAGACTTGTTCATTATCCCCATGCCATACATTGCCAGACCCGCGGCTAACACCGCAGCCCCGCTGATAAAGTCTTTATCCGACTCCTTGACCTGCTTTTTCTTTCTCCAGGCGAAGTATGCTGAAACGAGCGGAATCAGGAAACCATGCGAGTAATACGGGTCCGTTGTCCACGTATCCATCAGCGCGATGAAAATTGGCAGATAGAATGCCAGGGCGAGAAGAAGGATGAAAATCTTTTTGTAGTCCATTTTCCTGAATAAGTTGGTTGGCTTCTTTTATCAAGAAGTAGCCGGTCTTTATCCTGGAAAATTATCCCGAAAAAAGATAAAAACCCTAATAAGTAAGATTTTTAGGGATTATAAAAAGAAAAATAATTAAAAAGAGGATATACCCCGTTGGGGGTATAACCGATGAAAGCCTTACCGCTTCAGCCTTGCGTATCCGACGACGCCTATAAGCCCCACTCCCAGGAGGGCTATAGATGCGACCTCAGGCAAAACCTCGAATCCGATAATCCTGCATTTGCCGTCTACTGCATCGCCTTTTCCGGGGTTGTAGACTCCGTTGGAATCTGCGTCAATGAATACGTCGTAACTTCCGGGAGTTATCTGGCCCATATTTGCCTTGCCGGCACACAGGTCGCTTAATGAAACGCGTGTTTTCTTCACGTACGAAGTAACCTTGTCTCCAGACCTCCAAGCTCTGTTATTAACTACGTAGACATCAACGTCAGACACTGACTTTTTCTTGAAAAAATCTCGTGCCCTCTGACTACACATCGGGTGGTCGTTGAGTTTTACGTAAATGCTGTCTGTTTTCTCAAAAGTGTTCCTTGGAGAGAAGACGCCGTTGATCCACAGGCCTTCGCTCACCTTTGCTTTTTCCATGCCATGGGATATCATCGAGTCTATGTCTTTTTCAGTATCAGCTGCTGAAACCCACGCGGCCAACAACACCAGGGCTAACGCCCAAATTCCCATCTTTATCGGGTCCATCTTTCTTTTTTTTAAGAATTATTATTTGTATATTGTTATATTATATCTATCATTCTTTAAATATTGGGTTTTTAACCTTTTTTCTTTGGACATACGCGACTTATTACGGTGCTTCTTGCTATTTTTTATTCTATCTAAGCCTTTGCAAGCTATATCTCCCCTGCTCCTGTTGCAGCTTTCTTTTCCTGCGGTGCAGCATTTTTACCAAGCCCCCTACGTCTTTCCTGACGGGTTCTTCAAACAATTCCGGTTCCCTCCGCTTTCCCGCGTTTCTTGTCAATGCCAGCAGGCCGAGGAGCATGGCCGAGAAGGCTATCAGGGGTAGGCGGCTCTGCTCTTTGCCGGCTTGCGCTGGAGCATCCGTTTGATTTAATCCGGCAAAATCATCAGTGGCCGGGGGCGTTTCCATGAAGGTCTCGGGTGCGGCGTCCACTACTAAAGGCTCTTGTGAAGCTGTTTCATCGATGGATCCGTTATTTTCTGAAGAATTCGTTTCCGTTTGATTGCCTGCATCCAGGCTATTGTTTAGATAATCTTCTGTTTTGTTCTCCTTTGAGCCGCCGTTTACGTGCGCGGTATCGTTGACTCCTGGATTTGCATCGTCGACGGTGTTGTTTGCCGCTATTGTTTCACGAATATCTGCTTTTTTTGTGTAGTTGACGGTTTCCGCAGGCAAGCCGAAGGCATAAACCGTTTTTTCTCCAGGGACCAGCAACTCGGACGTTCCATGAATGCCGAGATCCTGGGCTTGCAGGGAGTTCCTCAATGGTTCGCCGATCATGTAAATCCATTCGGCCTTTATTCCGGAATCCAACATGTAGACACTGCCCTTCGCAGTTCCGAAAATTATCTCCGTTCGATTGTCAGAGAAGATGCTCGCAGTCACCGGCGGACAAAGAATCTTCCCGTCAGTGGAGTATTTCTTGACGAGCTCGCCGAAGCAGTTGAGGACGTAGAGCGCTTCATCCTGCATAAAGGGTTCTTGGTTCGAAACCGAGACGAGAGTCTCTGTCATCCCGTCCGCATTGAAGTCTGCAGAAGTCATTGACAATATTTCCCCATCTATCTTGTAGCTCCATTTAGGCTTTATGATCGCCGTTGCCACCTCTTTTGAGGTACAGGATCGGGCGTTGCATTGCGTGATATTGTATAAAGAGTTCAAGTAGTACTCAAGGGCTTCCACCCGTCCGTCTTTTGAGGCAATGACTATCTCCTTTTTTCCGTCCATGTCTATGTCCTTTACAACGGGAGCCGCTGCCGGCTCGCTTGACAGTTTATACGTCCATGTCTTATCCCGCCTTTTACCGTACAGGCTACCGTCTTCGGAAACGAAAACCACCTCGGTTTTGCCGTCGGAATCCGCGTCGCCTACCGCAGGGCTGTATTCAATTGGGGCTGAAGCGCGGTAGGTCCACAACAATATCCCCTGGGTAGACAAGGCGTAAATGCTATTGTCCCATGAACCGAAGAATATCTCTGCCGTTCTAACGTCATCGGGATCGTTTGTTGCCTCCAACAGTACCGGGGTTCCGGTTATAACGCCGCCTGCCGTGTAATTCCACAATGCTATTCCTTCAAGGTCTCGGGCGTAGATGGTTCCGTTGTCCGCCGGCGTTATGATATCTGGCCTATTGTCTCCGTTTATGTCGACTATGAGCGGCTGGGCGGTGATCTTTTCCCCTATTTTATATTGTTTTACGGTCTGTCCCGAGGAGTTCAAGATTTGTAAACTGCCGTTTGTCAGTGCCACCAATATTTGGGTGTCCGCCCCGTCCGATTGGATCGTCGAGACTGAAACTATCCTGGCGTGAGTGGTGCTGTTCCACAGGATTCCCAAGTTTTTCGTCTGGTCGGTGTAAGTCTGGGGCAAGACGTTCGCCGAGGCCTGAAGGCATAAAAACAGAAACAGTATAAAAGTTAGGCAATATATAAACCTGTTTTTCATCATTTAAGCAACATATCATCTTTTAGATGATTTATATATATGGCCTGCGTATATTTAAGTTGAACAAAAAACATGAATTAACATGATTTCCATAACGACTCCTTTGATGGACTCCGCGGCAGGCAACATATCATTCGCGCACTTCTTCACATGTACCGGGATAGCGATGGGTGTGCTTATAACTGCGCTGATAATACGCGAACTCCTCGACAGCTCGGATAAAAGACACCACAGGAAGACTGTGAAAGCACTCGACCTTATCATACATCCTTTATCTTTCATATTCTGCGTACTGATACTCTACAAGGTTCTGGAAGTAATCCGGCTCTGATATAATTCTATAAGACAAAAGGTGCCACCAAAAGAAGCACCACGTTGGCTAACCCGTGAGACAGCATCACTCCCCACAGTGTCTTTGTCCTATGAAATATTATCCCGTACAGAAGAGCTACGCAGAAGACATAAAGCAGCTCGACCGCAGAGTCGTAGGCTATGTGCATCACTGTGAAAAGTATGCTTGCATAAAGCATTCCCTGCAAAGCTCCGACATATCTGGAAGCTATTGTCTGCAGGAATCCGCGGAATATCAGTTCTTCGGTGAAACCAGTGAACATCACGAGTATTATCCCGGGAACGAGCATGTTCCCCAGAGTCAGGGCCTCTATCATCGGCTTAGGCCTGAGGATGGCGTATTCTAGGAATCCCAGGAATAATCCGAATAACGCGACCGGCAACTGTGAACGAATACTTCCCCTGACGAGCCCTACGTCCTTCAGAGTCAGATTCAGGTTCCTTGCCAGCATCCAGACCGCTATCAGAAGCGGTATGCTGATTATGAGCGGCCAGTAGGCCTGCCGGAATAAAAGCAGGGGCAAGGTGAATCCAAAAATCCGTGTCAGAGGAAGGATCATTAGCGTCTTCAAGAGGTCTCCGCAGTGGCCGTATTTCATATATCCTGCGTTTTCCTCCGCCCTGTGCAGAAGGCCTATCCCTGTAAGCAGTCCCAGCAGCATCGCTGAATAAAGCAGTATCCCCAGAGGCATTGAAAGTACCT